>DASPIV010000668.1:0-2188 GCA_035628955.1 Bordetella sp. | reverse complement strand
TGGCGCTTCGCCCTTGAACACAGCGGACACTGAAACCTACGCGGGCCGCATGGTGCCGGGTGCGGTGGCGGTGGATGCACCGGTACGCGATGCCCAGGGCAACGAGGGCTGGTGGCTGTCGTACCTGAATGGCGACTTCGTACTGGCGCTGTTCTGCGGCGGCCGGCAACCCGGCCGTGCCACACTGGCGGCATTGCAAGACCTGGCCCAGGGCCCGGTGCCGGTGCGTATCGTGCTGGTGGGCGACGGCAGCGTTGCCCTGGAAGCGCCGCCCGGCCACACCGTCGTGCATGATAGCCAGGGCTACCTGGCACAGCGTTATGACGCCCACCCGGGCACTTGCTATTTGCTGCGGCCCGACCAGCACGTCGCGGCGCGCCGCCGCGCCTTCGATGCAGCCGCCATGGCCGGCGCCCTGTCGCGCGCGCTGGGCCGTGCCTGAAGGAACCAACATCATGCCCCTGATCATCGACGCCAACCTGCCGGCCCCCGACGCATTCTATGAAATGCTGATCGACACCCACCGCGACCTGAACGACGCGCAAAGCGCCGAACTGAACGCCGCGCTGATCCTGCTGCTGGCGAACCATATCGGCGATATGGACGTCATCAACGACGCCCTGGCGCGGGCGCGGCAATCGGTGCTGCCGGCACCTTGAAGCGCTCTACCAGGTCATCGACCGGACCACGGCATTGACCTGCCCGCGCGGGTCAGGACGGATCGTCGAAACACTCGATCAAGGCCTTGACCCGCGCACTGCGGCCCTTGCGGCCCGGCACCAGCAGCGTGACGGGCGCCGCTTCCAGTTGCCAGGCCGGCAGCACGCGCACCAACGTGCCGCGCGCCACGGCGGCCTCGGCATCCCACTGCGAGCGCACCACCATGCCCAGCCCCTGCTCGGCCCAGGCCCGCGCCACATTGCCGTCGTTCGAGACATAGTCGGGTGTCACGCGGACGGTCTCGAAGGCTTTCTGGCCCGCGGTGCGCCGGCCGGGGCGCCGAAAGCGCCACAGCGTGACATCTTCGTCGTTTTCGCGGATGCAGATACAACGATGCTTGAGCAGGTCGCGCGGCTCGCGCGGGGCGGCGTGATGCTGCAGGTATTGCGGGCTGGCGCACAGCCAGCGTTCGTTGGGTGCCAGGCGGCGCGCCACCCAGGACGAATCACGCACCGCGCCTATGTGCACGACGGCATCGGCATCATGGTGATCGGGCCAAGGGGTTTCGCGCAAGTCCAATTGCACCCGCAAGCCGGGATGCCGCAAGGCAAGCCGGGCCAGCACGGGCGCGATGTGGTGCCTGCCATAACCGAATGGCGCGGCGATGCGCAGCGTGCCGGTCAGGCGGCTGTCGTCGCGTTGCAGCGACTCGGGCAATGCCTGCAACTGCGCCAGCAGCGCGGCGGCGTCGCGAGCGAAACGCTCGCCCTCGGGCGTCAGGCTCAGGCGGCGCGCGGTACGCACTGCCAGCGCCAGGCCCAGCCCGGCTTCCAGTTTGCGCAGCCGCATCGACAGCGCGGGCGGCGTGACGTTCAGCGCGCGGGCCGCGGCGCTGAGCGAAGGCGCTTGCGCCAAAGCGACCGCCAACTGCAGGTCCTCGATCTTCAACATTCAGCACAGCTTAACGATTGATGAAGAATCATTAAATCACACAGGGGGTTATCCGACCTATAGTCAAGCCCTGCCCCATTCCATACTGGATAGCCCGATGCCTGCCGCGCCCTCATCTCATCCCCGCGCCGTACTGTTCGATCTGCTTACGGCGCTGCTGGATTCCTGGACGGTCTGGAACACGGCCGCCGGTTCCGAATCCGCGGGCCGCGCCTGGCGGGCGGAGTATCTGCGCCTGACCTACGGCTGCGGCCACTATGAACCGTATGAACAGTTGGTGCGCCAGGCGGCGCAGGCGGTCCAGCTGCCCGACAGCGCGCCCGCCGCCCTGGAAGCCAACTGGCACACCTTGCCCTGCTGGAGCGGCGCACGCGAACTGCTGCTGGCGCTGCGCCCCCATTGCAAGCTGGCCGTGGTTACCAACTGCTCGCAGCGCCTGGGCCACCAGGCCGCCGCGTTGCTGGGCATCGAGTGGGACGCGGTGGTGACATCGGAAGAAGCGGGCCACTACAAGCCGGATCCGCGTCCCTACCGCATGGCGCTGGACAGGCTGGGAGTCGAAGCCGCCGATGCCGCG
>DASPIV010000667.1:0-3655 GCA_035628955.1 Bordetella sp. | reverse complement strand
GGGTGTCTCGGCCCATGCCTGGAAGGGGGGCGAGGGTTGGACTTCGCCCGAGCGCATCAGGTCCAGCCAGACGTCGCAGGCTTCGAGAAAGCGGTTGATGCCGCAGGGCCACAGTACCAGGCTCAAGGCTTCGGCGACCTTGGCTTCCGCCACGCCGTGCGCATAGCAATCGCGCAGCACCACGCGCAGCGGCCAGTGGTGGCCCAGCGCGGCATGGCAGGCCGCCAGCGCCAGCCTGGCCAGGCCGGGGTCGACGTCCGGCTTCGAATGCAGCAGCCCTGCCAGCCCGGCAAGATAGGAATCGGCCGCGGGCGAAGCCGGAAAATAGGCCTGCCAGGCCCCGGCCAGGAATTCATAGGCCCCATGGCCCTGCGCCCACGCCACCAGGCGGAAGACGGTATCGGCCTGGGCGTCGTTGCCCCCCGTGCGAAAGAACAGGTCGACATGGTGGGTGCCGACATGTTCGCGCGCAGCTACAAGCAGGGCCAGCCAGACGAATTCGCGCTCGAAGGCATCCAGGTGGTGCGGATCCAGGGTCAGGGTCTTGTAGACCACGCCGTAGACATCCTGCAGGTCGGGCAGGGCGGCGGCCATGGCGCCTTGATGAGGCAGCAGGTAGCCGCGGCGGGCGCGGAAAGCGTCCAGGCGTTGCCTGACTTCTTCGGGGCTCGGCAGGCGGGACGAGTCCGGCATAGGGGTTCCTGCGGCAGCCATCATTCGATGCGGATATTGGCGTCGCGGATGATCTCGCCCCAACGCGCCCGATCTCGTTCGATCAGAGCCTGGAAGGCAGCGGTGTCTCCGGTGACCACTTGTGCGCCCAGTGCGGCTATCTGGGTGCGCACCTTGGGTTCGGACAATGCCTGCTGGATGGCGGCATTCAGGCCCCGCACTACGTCGGGGGGCATGCCGGCAGGCCCGACGATGCCGAACCAATTGCTGAAGCTGTACTCGGGCAGCCATTGCTTGATAAGCGGCACATCGGGCAGCGCCGGCGCGGCCTCGTCGCCGCCAAACGCAATGCCTCGCAGTGCGCCCGTCTTTACCTGGCCCATGAAGTCCGGCATGTTGCCGATCAGCATCTGTACCCGTCCGGCCTGGAGATCGACCATGGCCTGGGCCCCCCCTTTGTAGGGAACGTGGACGATATCGATGCCAGCCTGCCGGCGAAACAGCTCGCCGGCCAGGTGCGGCGCGGAACCGATGCCGGCCGACGCGTAAGAGATGCGCCCGGGATGTTGGCGGGCGTATTCGATGAGTTCTTGCACGGTGCGAAAGGGTGCGTCAGGCGAGGACACCAGCATCGAGTAGATATCGGCCAGTGTCGCAATGGGCGTGAGATCCTTGCGTGTGTCGATGGGCAGGGTCAAACCGGGTAGTTGCGGCGAGATGGTCAGCATGCTCATGGTGGCCATGCCGATGGTACGGCCGTCCGGCGCGCTGCGAGACACTGCCTGCGCGCCAATGAAGCCGTTCGCGCCAGGACGGGTCTCGACCACGACGGGTTGGTCGAGCAAGGGCTGCAGGGCTTCGGCCAGAATGCGGCATAGCGAATCTCCCGCGCCGCCCGCGCTAAAGCCGTTGATCAACTGCACCGGTCCCTGGGGTTGCCATCCGGTCGACGAGGGGGATTGTTGCGCCAGCAGGGGGCCGCCCGGCCATGCCAGGCCGGCGGCAAGCGAGGCCATGGCCGCGAGCGTGTGGCGGCGCAAATGATTGATTGCGCTGCGAGGCTGCCGCGATGCCGGGAGACGGGAATGAGAGCTCATCGGTGTTTCCTGGTGATTGGGTCCGGGATCTGTTCAATTGACCTTGGCGCCGGAACTGCGCACGGTCTCGCCCCACCGCACGATTTCTTCTTCGACGAAAGCGGTGGCCTCTTGGCGTGTGGTGCGCATGGGTTGGGCACCCATTTGTTCCAGCCGCGTGCGCATCGACTCGGATTCGCCGGCGGCGAGGATCGCCGCGCTTAGCTGATCGAGGATAGGCTCGGGCGTGCCTGCCGGCGCGGCAATACCCCACCACACGGAAACTTTCTGGGCCGGATAACCTTGTTCGGCAAATGTCGGCACGTCGGGTAGCAGCTCGCTGCGCTTGTCGGCCGCCACGGCCAGGACCTTGACCGTCCCAGCCTTGATCTGGCCGATCACATTGGCCTGGTTGGTGAAAGCGGCCTCGACCCGGCCCGCCAGCACGTCGCTCATGGCCGCGGCGCCACCCTTGTAGGGAATGTGCACGAGATCGATACCTGCCAAGGACTTGAACATCTCGCCCGCCAGGTGTTCCGAGCTGCCCGAGCCTCCCGAGCCGAAATTCAACTTGCCGGGTGTAGCCTTGGCCATATCCACGAACTGGCTCAAGGTGTTCGCGGGGAAAGCGGGGTTGACCAACATGATGCCAGGCGCGTTGCCGACAATGGCCACTGGCGCGAGATCGGTGCGCATGTCGTACGGCATCGATTCGTACAGGCTGACGTTGATGGCATTGCCCGGCGAGATCAGCAACAGGGTGTAGCCGTCTGCGGCCGACTGGGCCACGTAGTTCGACCCGATATTGCTGCCGGCGCCGCTGCGGTTCTCGACGACCACGTTCTGGCCCAGGCGCTCGGAAAGCGCCTGGGCCAGCGTGCGGGCCACGGCGTCGACGCTGCCGCCCGCCACGTAGGGCACCACAATCTGGATAGGGCGGCTGGGGTAGTCCGAAGCCGGCGCCGAGGACGCAAGGGCGGGTAAAGTGGCAAGGGCGGCGATGGCTGCCGGGCGGGCAAGGCGTGCGAATGAGAAGTTCATGACACCGTTCTTGTCAGGGGTTGGACAGCACAAATGAAGCGAATCAGGCCAGGCTGCGATAGACGGGCCCGTAGAAATCGCGCAGTTCGGCCAGTTGGCTGGCCGGCGGTTGTTGGTACATGCCGCGGCGGGACGTCCAGGCGCCTCCCATCAGCGCGCGCAACCTGACGGCGGTCTCGCCCATTTTCACCAGGCCTTGCACCCCATTGAGTATGGGTACGCCACCAGCGGCCGTGCAGCGCACCCCCGCGCGTGCCAGCAGCACCATGAAGACTCCCACCGCCGGTATCACGACTTCGGCTCCGCTGGCCGATACGTCATCGACCTGGCGCTGAAACCGGGCGATCAGGGCCTGGGCCACGGCCGGGTCGGAAAAACCCTGTTCCAGGTCGACCAAGCGCTCGACCTCGATCGAGCGCGCGCTGTGCAGCCGTTGCGCCAAGCCGTAGCGGCGCACGTTCTCGACGATTTTGGGTATGTGCTTGGGGCTGCCGGTAACCAGGGCGAAGTCCGCGCCCATCATGCTGGCCAGGTGAAACGAGGTCTCGCCCAATCCGAGCACCGGCATGTCGGCCAGTTCGCGCGCCTCGCGCAGGCCTGGATCGCAGATGTTTCCGATCAGGAAGGCATCGTAGCCTTCGGCGCTGGCGCGCTCGACGTTTTCCAGCACTTCCTGGGTTTCGATGAATTCAAGCGCGCGGTATTGATCGCCCACGCCGCCGCGCTTTTCGATGCCGTGAAACGTCAGCGTGGTGCCGCTGTCGGCCGCGGCGCCGGCAACCTCTCGCAGGGCTTCGTTGTAAGCCGGCCATGCCGAAGGACGGGTCATGCTTTGGTACCAGATTCGCATAATGCGGCCTCAGTGA
>DASPIV010000666.1:0-4050 GCA_035628955.1 Bordetella sp. | reverse complement strand
GGCGGTGCACGAGCTGCTGCGCGGCGGCCATCGGCACGAGCAACTGGCCTTGGCGGCCTTCATCGACAGCGGCCAGTTCGCCCGCCACCTGGGGCGCATGCGGCGCCTGTATCGCGACCGGCAGCAGGCGCTGCGCGCCGCGCTGGCCCGCCACCTGCCGATCGACCATGAAGTATTGGGCGGCCATGGCGGCCTGCACCTGACGCTGCGCCTGCCGCCCGCCCACGTCGACCATGCCATTGCGGCGGCGGCCCGCCGCGCCGGCCTGGGGCCTGCCGCCCTGTCGGCCTTTGCGCTGCGCCCGACCGCCCAGGACAATGGCCTGGTGCTGGGCTACGGCAATACCTCGGCCGAATTGTTCGAACCGCTGGTCAGGCGCCTGGCGGGCGTGATCGCGGCGGCCTGACTCAGCCGATCAGGCCGCCCAGCAGCAGCATGGCCAATACCAGCCAGAAAATCCCGGCCACGATGGCACGCCGCAAGAAAGCCCTTACGGCCGCCCACAGCAGTACCAGGCCCAGCACCAGCAAGGCAAAATTGAACACCGACGGGCTCATGCCCAATGCGCCGGCCAGCCCAGAGAAAAAATCGCCCAAGGCCGAACCCAGGCCGCCGAATACATAGCGCAGCCCCGCCACGATGGCGCGGATGACTTCGCCCAGCATGGCGCCCACCGAGCCGAAAAAGCTTTCTTCAGTCTGCATGCGTTCCTGTACCGGGGCACACGCCCCGCCCGAGGCCCCGCACGGGCGGAGCCATCGCCTGCAATGTATCCGATCCGCGCCGACCGTGCCCAGCCCGGCCGCGGCCGCTGCTGCGCCCGGGCGGGCCGGGGCGGTTCAGAGGTTTGAGGTTTAGAGGTTTAATACAGGTCTTGTCAGATTTCATGAGCGGCGCCGAACGCCGCCAAAGGACCACGATGGCTTTCGATTTTGATCTGTTCGTGATTGGCGCGGGCTCGGGCGGCGTACGCGCGGCGCGTTTTGCCGCCGGCTTCGGGGCGCGCGTGGCTGTGGCCGAAAGCCGCTATCTGGGCGGCACTTGCGTGAATGTGGGCTGCGTACCCAAGAAATTGCTGGTCTATGGCGCACACTATCGCGAAGACCTTGAACAGGCCGCCGGCTACGGCTGGACCACCGGCCAACCCCAGTTCGACTGGCCGACGCTGATCGCCAACAAGAACCGCGAGATCGAACGCCTGAACGGCATCTACCGCAATCTGCTGGTGGGCAATGGCGTCAGCCTGTACGAAGGCCACGCCCGGCTGCTGGACCCGCACACGGTCGAGGTCAACGGCCAGCGCCACACGGCCGAACATATTCTGGTGGCCACGGGCGGCTGGCCGCAGGTGCCCGATATTCCCGGCAAAGAACACGCCATTACCTCGAACGAAGCGTTCTTCCTGAAAAGCCTGCCGCGCCGGGTGCTGGTGGTGGGCGGCGGCTATATCTCGGTGGAATTCGCCTCGATTTTCAACGGGCTGGGCGCGCAGACCGTGCAGGTATACCGGCGCGACCTGTTCCTGCGCGGCTTCGACGGCAGCGTGCGCGAACACCTGCGCGACGAACTCGTCAAGAAAGGTGTGGACCTGCGCTTCAATGCCGATGTGGCGCGCATCGACAAACGCCCCGACGGCACGCTGGCGGCCACCCTGAACAGCGGTGAAATCATCGAGACCGACTGCGTGTTCTACGCCACCGGCCGGCGCCCCATGCTGGATAACCTGGGGCTGGAAAATACCGGCGTGAAGCTCAACGACGAAGGCTTCATCGCCGTCGACGACGAGTACCGCAGCAGCGAACCCTCGATCCTGGCGATCGGCGACGTCATCGGCCGCGTGCCCCTGACGCCGGTGGCCCTGGCCGAAGGCATGGCGGTGGCGCGCCGGCTGTTCCGCCCCGACGAATACCGCCAGGTCGATTACAACCTGATTCCCACGGCCGTATTCAGCCTGCCGAACATCGGCACCGTGGGCTTGACCACCGAGGCGGCACAAGAGGCCGGCTACCACGTCAAGCGCTTCGAAAGCCGCTTCCGTCCCATGAAGCTGACCCTGACCGGCGACCAGGAAAAAAGCCTGATGAAACTGGTGGTCGATGCCGACACCGACCGCGTGCTGGGTTGCCACATGGTCGGGCCGGACGCGGGCGAGATCATGCAGGGCCTGGCGGTGGCCCTGAAAGCCGGCGCCACCAAGCAGATGTTCGACGCAACCCTGGGCATCCATCCCACCGCGGCCGAAGAGTTCGTCACGCTGCGCACGCCGGTACCGGA
Organism: Bordetella sp.; assembly: GCA_035628955.1. Classification (GTDB taxonomy): domain Bacteria; phylum Pseudomonadota; class Gammaproteobacteria; order Burkholderiales; family Burkholderiaceae_B; genus Bordetella_A. The sequence goes on along the minus strand of DASPIV010000666.1, from coordinate 1,776 downwards.
ATAAGCGGCTGTTGCGATACAGATTTGCGGTACGCTTCCCGGCGGAACATCATCTCTTCCGCCCTGGAGCGCCGCATGCCCGAATTTTCCAATCTGCTGGCTTTCGCCCTGGTCTCGCTGGGCATGGTGCTGACGCCCGGCCCCAACATGATGTACCTGATTTCGCGCTCGATCTCGCAAGGCTCGCGCGCCGGCCTGATCTCGCTGGGCGGGGTGGCCGTGGGCTTCGTGTTCTACGTACTGTGCGCGGCGCTGGGCATCACCGCCCTGCTGATGTCGGTGCCTTATGCCTATGATGCCCTGCGCCTGGGCGGCGCCCTGTACCTGGGCTACCTGGCCTGGCAGGCACTGCGCCCGGGCGGCCGGTCGCCCTTCCAGGTGCGCACGCTGCCGCGCAGCAGCCCGCGCCAGTTGTTCACCATGGGGCTGGTCACCAACCTGCTCAACCCCAAGATCGCCATCCTGTACCTGTCGCTGCTGCCGCAGTTCATTTCGCCCGGGCATGGCAGCGTGTTGCTGCAATCGCTGACGCTGGGGTTCACACAGGTGCTGATCAGCCTGACCGTCAATGCCCTGATCGCCCTGGCGGCCGGCTCGATCGCCAGCTTCCTGGGCACCCGGCCCCTGTGGCTGGTGATCCAGCGCTGGCTGATGGGCACCGTGCTGGCCGGCTTGGCCGTGCGCATGGCGCTGGACTCGCGCCGCTGACACGGCCGGCATGGCGGCGCGGGGTACGCGGGGTGCGATAATGCCGCAGCCCGCTTTTCCGAGATTGCCATGACCCGTATCGACGACCCCCTGCACGACCGCGAGGCCGGCCAGGCCGACTCCACCCAAGACACCACGCGCATCGACGACGTCCGCATCGGGGCGGTACGCCCCCTGATTTCGCCTGCCCTGCTGCAAGACGAATTGCCCATCCCGGCGGCCACGCTGGCATTGGTCGAAGCTGCCCGTGCCCGCATCGCCGACGTACTGCACGGCCGCGACGACCGGCTGGTGGTGGTGGTGGGCCCCTGTTCCATCCACGACCACGGGCAGGCGCTGGAATACGCCCGCCACCTGAAAACGGCCGCCCAGGCGCTGAGCGACGACCTGCTGGTCGTGATGCGCGTGTACTTCGAAAAGCCGCGCACCACCGTGGGCTGGAAGGGCTATATCAACGACCCGCGCCTGGATGGCAGCTTCCGCATCAACGAAGGCCTGCACCGCGCGCGCGAACTGCTGCTGGAAATCGGCGGACTGGGCCTGCCCATCGCCACCGAATTCCTGGACCTGCTCAGCCCGCAATACATCGCCGACCTGATCGCCTGGGGCGCCATCGGCGCCCGCACCACCGAAAGCCCCAGTCACCGCCAGCTGGCTTCGGGGCTCAGTTGCCCGCTGGGCTTCAAGAACGGCACCGACGGCGGCATGCAAGTCGCAGCCGATGCCATCGTGGCCGCGCGCGCGCACCATGCCTTCATGGGCATGACCAAGATGGGCATGGCCGCCATCTTCGAGACGCGCGGCAATGACGACACCCACGTCATCCTGCGCGGCGGCAAGCAGGGCCCCAACTACGACGCGGCCAGCGTGGCGGCCTGCTGCGCCGCCCTGAAGTCGGCCGGGCAACGCGAGCAGGTCATGATCGACTGCTCGCACGCCAACTCCAACAAGTCGCACCAGCGCCAGGTCGACGTGGCGCGCGACGTGGCCGGCCAACTGGCGCAGGGCGAATCGCGCATCATCGGCGTCATGATCGAAAGCCACCTGGAAGAAGGCCGGCAGGACCTC
>DASPIV010000665.1:0-5797 GCA_035628955.1 Bordetella sp. | reverse complement strand
TCGGGCCCCCAGTCAGTACACCGTATTCTCGACATCTTTCATGCCCTGGCTACGCGCGACAAGGGCATGACGCTGACGGCTATCGCCCAAGAGCTGGGCGCCCCGAAAACGAGTCTGGTCGGGCTGCTGAACGGCCTGGTGGAAAGAGGGCATCTGGACCGCGAGGAAGGCACCTACCATATCGGCCAGGAGATGTTTGTACTGGCCACTCAGATCGTGGCGAATATGCAGTTGCCAGCACTGGTTGCGCCCTCGCTGCGCCGGCTGATGGAGGCCACCGGCGAAACGGCGCTTGCCGGCCAGATGGCGCGCGATGACCAGACACTGATCTACTTCGCCAAAGAAGAAAGCACTCATCCCGTCCGCTATACGGCGCCCGTGGGCAAGCGCGAAGAGCTATACAGCACGGCCATGGGCAAACTGCTGCTTGCCCACATGGAGCCCGGCAAGCAAAAGCACTACCTCGGCAGCAAGACTTTGCGGGCCTACACGCCCCGAACCATCCTGAAAAAAGCCGACTTGCTGCGGCAACTACAGGCGATTCAGGAAACCGGCATTTCGCAATCCGTGGACGAGCGGGTCGTCGGGTCGAGCGGCATTGCCGTCGCCGTGACAGGCAAGGACGGATCGCTGCTCTTCGGGCTAGGCCTGGCCGGCCCTACCGAGCGCATGCTGGCTGCCCGGGACAGCCATAGGGCAACCCTTGAGCACGAGGCCGCCGCCATCAAGCGTCTGACCGGCAATGTGCCGCGCAAGATGCTCAGTTCCATTTTCTAGGTTCTCGCCCTTGCTGCTTGCTTGAGGTCCGGCGGCCAGAGCCGTTGGCGGAACCTGGTTTTCCTTCTTTCCCGCACCTTATGGAAGCCCACCTGGCTTATTGACAGCCGCCAATTGCGCGCCTACTCTTTGTACTTATATACATATTTGATACGTATATTCGTATAACCAGGACCACCAAGGAGCGTAGCAATGGCCCAGAAAACCTATGACGAATACTCAGTGGGTGAAGTGTTTGAAAGCTACGGGCGCACCATCACCGAGGCAGACATCGTCAACTACACGTGCTTTGCCGGCTTGAAATTGCCGATGTTCATCGATGAAGAGTTTTCCCGGAAGCACAGTTTGTTCAAGACGCGAGTCGCTCCGGGGCTGATGACGGCCTCTATCGCTGCGGGCATGCTGGAAGACATTCTGGGCAAATACACGCTGGCTGCCCTGGGGCTGGATCGCTTCAAGTTCTCGGCTCCCGTCAAGGCGGGCGACACCTTGCATACCCGCATCACGGTAGAGGGCCTGAAAGACACCTCTGCCCCGGACCGGGGCGTCATCAGCGTGCAGGTCGAGGTCGTCAATCAGGAAGGCGTGGTGCCTTGCGTGTTTCATGGCGCATTCATGATGCGCAAGGGAAATCTCTGATCATGCCTGCCCTGACCGCATGTCGCGTGCTGGATTTCGGGCAAGGGGTCGCAGGGCCTTACTGCGGGCAGTTTCTCGCCGATCACGGGGCGGATGTCGTCAAGATCGAACCGCCCCGGGGCGACTGGTCGCGCACCATGGGCACGGGCGGAGGCGTGTTTCTGAGCGTCAACCGCAACAAGCGGGGTGTATGCCTGGATCTGCGAGACGACGAGATCCAGGGTCTGGTACGCGCCGCGGCACTGAAGGCGGATGTCATTATCGAAAGTTTCAGGCCTGGCGTGATGCGCAAGTTCGGGCTGGACTACGCAGCGCTGCGCGAGCAGAACCCCAGGCTCGTCTACTGCTCGGTGACAGGGTTCGGAGCGTCCGGCCCCAACGTGCACCTGCCCGCGGGAGACTCCATCATGCAGGCCTATGCGGGCCTGATGAGCATAAACGGCGAGCGTGGCGGCCTGCCATTGCGGCTGGGCAACGTCATTTCCGACATGCTGGCGGGCATGAACGCCTTTTCCGGTGTGCTGCTGGCCCTGATGGCCAGAGCGCAGAGCGGTGTCGGGCAACTTGTGCAGACTTCGCTGCTGGATTCGCTGATCGCCTTCCAGGCGCCGCCTTTGATGGAATTCCTGAAAACCGGCGTTGCACCGGAACGAATGGGAAATGACCATCCCTTGATTGCCCCGTCGGGGGCGATGGCTACCCGGGATGGCAGTATCACCTTTACGGTATTCGACCATCAATGGCAGGCATTCTGCGATGGCTTGGGGCTGGCAGAGCTGAAGCACGATCCGGATTACGTTTCGTCGCAGGCGCGGCAGAAGCATCGCGACGCACTGAATGCGATTCTTGCGCCGATCTTCAAGGCCAGGGGGTCCACGGAGTGGATAGAGAAGCTTCGGACGATGGACGTGCTGTGCGCGCCCGTGAACAGCTATGCGGATCTGATCAACGACCCGCAAGTCGTTCATAACAAGTTGATCCGCACCCTGGCAGCAGGCTCGGACGACGGCATTCCGAATATTGCCAACCCCCTGAAGATGGAAGAGCCGCTGCACGAACCCCATGCAGCGCCGCAACTGGGAGAACACACGGAACAGGTGCTTTGCACCGGCTGGGGCGTATCGCAGGACACGATGCACAGGCTGCATGGCAAGGGAGTCATCACATGTGCCAAGGAAGCTGAACGACACAATCGAACCTAGAGCAACTCAGCGGACAAACACTACACCACTGCCAACACAGACGCTGGAGAAAGGAGACAACCATGAAATACGTAAAAAGCCTGGTAAATAGTGCTTTCGTAGGGCTGACCATTCTGGCAACAAACCCCGCGGTGGCGGCATACCCTGACCGCCCGGTGAAAATCATCGTGGCGTATGGGGCCGGTAGTGGGGCCGATACGGTTGCCCGGATCCTGGGCGAGCAGTTGTCCGCGAAGCTGAAGCAGCCCGTCGTCATCGACAACATGCCTGGCGCGGGAGGCGAACTGGGAACTGTTGCCGCCGCGTCCGCCGCGCCGGATGGCTATACCCTGCTGTTTGCGCCGACCACTCTGACGGTCAGCCCGCATATGGATGTGAAACCCAAATACGACGCAACGAAAGACTTCGCGCCGATCATGCGGGTCGCGACCTTGCCGATGCTGCTGGTGTCCGGCACCAAGGCGCCGTTCTCGACCTGGGAAGGTTTATTGAAAGAAGCCCGGCAGCACCCCGACGCCTTGAACTATGCGACGTCGGGCAAAGGCGCACCCAGTCATCTGGAAGCCGCTATGTTGGCGAAACTGGAGGGCATCCAGATTCGCGACGTACCTTATCGCACGGGCTCCCAGGCCATGACCGATGTCATCAGCGGCGAGGTGTCGTTCTATTTCCCTGTATTACCGGCCGCGGCACAGCAGGTCAAACAGGGTCGGCTGAATGCGTTGGCCGTCGGAACCCGGGAGCGGTCCAGCGTGCTGCCGGATGTGCCCACTTTTGCAGAGCTGTTGGGAAAGCCCGATTACGAAGCCACGGTGTGGTACGGCCTGCTGGCGCCGGCGGGAACCCCGCAGTCCATCATCAATACCTTGGCCGAGGCCACCGCCGATGTGCTGTCCATGCCGGAAACCCGGCAGAAGATCGTCGGATCAGGATCCGAGGTCTCGCCCATGGATACGGCCGAATTCACGGCATTCATCGCAGCAGAGAACAAAAAATGGGGCGATCTGGTGCGCGAACTGAACCTGCAAAAGTAGCCCTCCGGCCAGCCCCTTGCCCGGATACGAGGAGTCATGGAATGAACACCCCCGTCATTATCGATGCAGTGCGTAGCCCGTTTGGAAAGCGCGGCGGCGTATATGCCGGGCTTCGGCCGGACGCCTTGCTGGCGCAGGTACTGGCGGCTCTCGTGTCCAGAAGCGGCGCCACCCCCGACGCGGTCGACGATGTCATCGTGGGCTGTGTCAGCCAGGCCGCGGAACAAGGCGGCAATGTCGCACGCCAAGCCTCGTTGCTGGCTGGATTGCCGATTCGTACGCCCGGCGTCACGCTGAATCGCATGTGCAGTTCCGGCCAGACCGCGGTGCATTTTGCGGCGCAATCCATTGCCGCCGGGGATGCGGGTTACGCCATAGGCGCGGGAGTCGAGCATATGAGCCGCGTGCCCATGTTTGTCGACGTGACGCTGGGGCCGGCGTTTGTGGACTGGAGCAAGCTGAATCCTGATCTGCTCGAGCAGTATGAAATGCCGCATCAAGGCATTAGCGCGGAACTCATGGCCCGGCATTGGAACATCACCCGGCCGGAACTGGACGCCTACGCCATGCAAAGCCACCAACGCGCCAGCGCGGCCATGGCGGCGCACAAGAACACGGAGATCGTGCCGGTATTGTTGAAAGCCGAAGAAGGCGCGGTGCCGCAAGTCGTGCACGACGAAGGCATCCGCCATCAGCTCGACCCTGAACGGGTAGCGGCGCTGCGCCCGCTGTTCGACTCTGACAATGGTGTGATCACCGCGGCCAATTCCAGCCAGATGACCGACGGCGCGGCGGCCGTGCTGATAGCCGATGCCGACCGTGCCCGTTCGGACGGTTTGCGACCCAAGGCGCGTTTCCTGGCAAGAGTCGCCATCGGCTCAGACCCGAAAATGCAACTGGATGGCGTGTACGCATCCACCCGGGCAGCCTTGAGCCGCGCGGGTTTGACGCTGAAAGATATCGATTGGATCGAAATCAACGAGGCTTTTGCCAGCGTGCCCTTGGCCTGGTCGCGCGAGTTCAATACCAGCCAGGACGATTTCAACCTGTGGGGCGGCGCGATTGCCCATGGCCATCCGCTGGGCGCCACGGGCGCGGGGTTGATCGCCAAGACCCTGGCCGGCCTGGAGGCGACAAACGGCCAGATAGGGCTTATTGTGTTCTGCGCGGGCCACGGCATGTCTACCGCAACCATCATTCAAAGAGTCTGAGCATGCCCAAGGGTAGCCAGGGGCGGTGGCTACCAAGGATGTTCCGGCGGATACGCTGGCCGGGGGGAATCCGGCGCGGGGGATTCGTGCAATTGAGGGTGGGTCATAAGTCATGGCCCTGGTAATTGTGGATTATGCTCGGTAGCCATACCCATTCAGACAACGGAGCCGAGTATGCACACCCCCACAATGACTCGCCGGGTAATCCAGCTGGACACATTTGGAGAGCCGGATGTGCTTCAGCTCCGAGAAGAGCAGATAGCCGCGCCCGCTGAAGGGGAAGTGCAGCTTCGCCAAACCGCGATGGGGTTCAACTACATCGATATTTACCAGCGCTCGGGCAAGTATCCGCTTCCTTTGCCAACCGGCCTGGGGCACGAGGCAGCCGGAGTCGTAGAGCGCGTGGGCCACGGCGTGACGGACTACGGTGTGGGCAACCGCGTCATTTACATGAATGCCGGGGTCGGTGCTTACACGGATCGCCGCAATGTAGACGCTGCGAAACTGGCGCGTATCCCTGACGGGATTGACGAGGCAACCGCGGTGGCGGTTTTTTTCAAAGCCATGACGGCCGAATACTTGCTGCGCAAGACCTACCCGGTCAAGGCCGGCGATATCGTACTGGTTCACGCCGCAGCGGGCGGCGTGGGCCAAGTACTTAGCCGATGGGCGAAGGCTTTGGGCGCTTGCGTAATCGGCACGGCAGGATCGGACGAAAAATGCAGAATCGCCCGCGACGCAGGCTGCGACCACGCTATTAACTACAGTCAGGACGGATGGGTCGAACGGGTGGTCACGGCGACCGACGGCCGCAAGGCAAATGTTGTCTATGACTCAGTCGGACGGCACACTTTTCTGGGTTCGCTGGATTGTGCGGCGAAATTCGGCACTGTCGTGGTCTTTGGCGCGGCGTCCGGTCCGGCACCGTCCATCG
>DASPIV010000664.1:0-7998 GCA_035628955.1 Bordetella sp. | reverse complement strand
TCGATCTGCAGCACGTTGGTATTGAGCTGGATCCATTCGCCGTTGCGATGCGTGCCGACGGCCTGGTAGTCGGGCCAGGGCTGGGTGACGGCTTCATACAGGCGGCCCAGGAAGGTGTCCAGGTCGTTGTAGCAGAGCTTCAGCTGCGATTGCGCCTTGTTCTGGTAGCCCAGGTCGCTCATGCGCAGACTGGTTGCGTACGGCAGGTACAGGGTGTCGGCACCGAGTGCCTGCAAAGGATGAGGACGATCGCCCATGAAGGCGCGCGACAGGGCCGGCGCGGCGCCGAACAGGTACATCAGCAGCCAGGAATAGCGCGTGAAATTGCGGATCAGGGCAATATAGCCGCGCGAACGCCGGTCTTGCGCGTTGGGGGCGCCGGGATCCAGGGTTTCCCATAGCGCATCGGACAGCGAAAAGTTGTAGTGCACGCCGGCGATGCATTGCATGGACTTGCCGTAGCGTTCAGCCAGCCCGCGCCGGTAGACATGCTTGAGCATGCCGGTGTTGGACGTGCCGTACCAGGCGATGGGAATGTCGGCCTCGGCCGGCAGGGTCGCCGGCATGGACTGGTTCCAGATGTATTCGCCGTCGAGCACGCTGTAGACGAACCGGTGGGTGTTTTCCAGTTCGGCCAGCAAGGGCTCGACCCGGTTGTGGGTACCGGTGATGAGTTCGAGCAGTGCTTCGGAATAATCGGTGGTGACCTGTTCGTTGGTCAGGGCAGAGCCCAGGCCCGACGGGTGGGCAGTGGTTGCCAGCTTGCCGCGGGTATCGACCCGTAACCCTTCTTTTTCGATGCCGCGCAGGGTCTGGGCGAGCAGGGCGGGGTGGGCCTGTAGACGGGCCAGGCGGCTGGCAGCAGTGTCGGTCACGGTCATGTCGATATTCTAAGATTGAGCGCGGATTTTACGGGGTGTGGGCATTTTCTGCCGAGGGAGCCTGCACTGCCGCCATGGGCAATTGACCAGACGCACGCCCGCATGAGATAGGCGACAATGATGCCGTATTCCAGACCCACATCGGAGACTGCAACACCATGATTTTCAAGCTGTTTCGCCTGTTGCCCGTGCGATTGCCGCAGTGGCTGGGCATGGCGCTGCTGCTGGCTGCCTGCACGCCCAGTTACAACTGGCGCGAAATGGACGTGGCCGACGGCTATGTCCATGCCGCGTTCCCGGCCAAGGTGCAGACGCAGACACGTGAAATCGCCCTGGCTGGCCACACCCTGCGATTCACCCTGACGATGGCGCAGGTGGACGGCGCCATGTTTGCCGTGGGCCATGCGCCTTTGCCGCCCGAGGTGGCTGGCGACCCGGCCGCGCGCGATGCGCTGGGGCAGGCCTTGATGCAGTCGCTATACGCCAATCTGGGCACGCAGCCGCCCCAGCCCCTGCCCGCCTATGGCGATGAGTTCGAGGTGCGCGGCCAGGCCGGGCAACAGGCAGGCTGGCTGATGGCCAGGGTGTGGGCCACCGACACCATGCTGATCGATGCGGTGGCCGCGGGTACCGAGCAGAGCCTGCCGCGGGAACGGGCGCAAGAATTCGTGCGTGCCGTGAAGCTCAATCGGTGAGCGTGGGCAGCAAGCCCTGCCTGAGCGCCAGCGCTACCGCGGCGCGACGGTTGTAAACCCCCAGCTTGCTGCAGGCGTTGCCTATATGGAAATTGACGGTGCGTTCGCTGACGCCCAGGATGATGGCGGTTTCCCAGCTGGTCTTGCCCAGCGCAGACCAATGCAGGCAATCGCGCTCGCGATTGGAAAGGGGTTTTTCTTGCATGGCGGGAAAAGGCTGGGCCGGGTAAAGGACGCCGATTCTCCCCATGTAACGACACCTGTACAACCGGCTGCCCCGCATCAGGCGCGGAGTTTTCGGACCGGTCCGAGTTACATTCTGGGACCCGCTGCCGCGGGAATCTTACCCCGCATTTTGCGCGAACACCCCCCGCAAGGTACGCGTGATCGCCAGCTTTCCGTGGCGGCGTCGCTCCAGCATCCCGACCCGGCGCATGATGACCGGTCCTGGCCCGGGCAAGGGCTTGACGGCCAGCTGTTTGCTGGCGCGCCAATCGGCATTGGCCAGCAGCGGCACCACCGCCACCCCGTAATCCTGGCGCACCAGTTCGGCGATGGCCTCGATGGAGTTCAGTTCCAGAATCGTGTTCGGCGTGGCGCCCTGGCTCGCCAGGGCTTCGGTGATCAGGTGGCCGGTCCAGAGCGAACGATCGAACTGCAGGAAAGGCTCGGTCGCCAGCAGCGATGCCACCGACTTGCGGCGCAGCCGCGCGGCGGCGATCAATACCAGGGGTTCTTGATATAGCGGCGTCCATATCAGCGCCGGCTCGACGCCATGCGGAGGCTCGGTGACCACCGCCGCATCGAGTTCGCCGCCGGCCACGCGCGCGGCGAAGTCGGCCGACTGCCCCGCCAACAGGGTGATGTGCAGTGCGGGGTAGTCGCGCTTGATGCGTGCCAGTACCGTGCCGAAGGTGCCCATCAACGAGGACACCAGCGTACCGATGCGCAGGCTGCCGCGCAGCGTATCGCCGCTTTGCGCCAGCAACTGTTCGTAGCGGGCCACCAGGTCTTCGAGTTCGGCCAGTATCTGCCGGCCATGCGGGGTGGGCACCGCCGCCTGCGCACGGCGTTCGAACAACTGGGTGTCCAGTTCGCTTTCCAGATTCTTGATCTGCAGGCTGACGGCCGCCTGCGTCAACCCCACATGGCGGCCGGCGGCCACGAAACTGCCGAACTGGGCGGCAGCCAGGGCGGTGCGGAATTGTCGGATGGATGGCATGGCGGGCTCGCATGTGGCTATAAGAAAAACTTTGTCTATCGAAAATAATTAATAGTTTTACTTTTGTCAAAGCGCGCGGCAGTATGAAGAGCGTTGCTTTTCGTGGGTGAAACAGGCATGCCACAGCAAGATTCGACCCCCGGTGTCCTGCAAGTCAACGTATGGCGCGGCGGCGCCGACGGCGGTTTCCAGGCCTTCGAGGTGCCGCGCCGCGACAACCAGACCGTGCTGGACGTGGCCACCCATATCCAGCGCCACCTGGACCCGACGCTGTCGTACCGCTACGCCTGTCGGGTGGGGATGTGCGGCTCGTGCGCCATGACGGTCAACGGCGTGGCGCGCTGGACTTGCCGCACGCATGTATCGCGGGTGGCAAGCGATGGGCGCATCGAGCTGGCGCCGCTGTCGAACCTGCCCGTCGTCAAGGATCTGGTGACCGACATGGCGCCGTTCTTCGACAAATGGCAGCGTGCCCAGGGCCGTTTCGCGGGGCCGGCCGGCCGCCATGATCCGGTGGCGCGCGTCGATCCGACATCGCGCGCGCGGCGCACCGCCGACGCCGGGATCGAATGCATAGGCTGCGGTGTCTGCTATGCCTCTTGCGACGTGGTGAGCTGGAAGCCGCAGTTCCTGGGCCCGGCGGCACTGAATCGCGCCTGGACGCTGGTCAACGACGAGCGCGATACCGCCGGCGCACGGCGCCTGGCCGCGGTGGCCGGCGATGCCGGCTGCCACGCCTGCCATACACAGGGTTCCTGTACGGTGCGATGTCCCAAGGGCATCGCGCCTACCGCGGCCATCGCCGGGCTCAAGCGCGTGACCGCGCGGGCCGCCCTGCGCGGCGAACTGCCCGACGCCGAAGACGCCGAGGCCGACCCCGGGCAGGTGGCCGCGCTGTCCGGAGCGGCGCCATGAGCGCGGCGCGCGCCGCGCGGCGCTGGTATTGGCAGCGTGCCAGCGCCGCCGCCATGGCACTGTTCGTGCTGGCCCACCTGGCCATCATCACGCTGGCGGTGCGGGGCGGGCTTAGCGCGGCCGAGATACTGGGCCGCACCCGCGGCAGCCTGGCATGGATGATGTTCTACGGCATTTTCGTGCTGCTGGTGGCGGTGCACGCGGCCATCGGCCTGCGCAATGTGCTGGATGAATCGGCGCTGCTGCGCAAGGCGGCCGGCCCCCTGGGGCTGGTGGCGGGCGCGCTGCTGCTGGTGCTGGGCTGGCGTGCCGTGGCCGCCGTCACTTACGGGGGCTGACATGCGACGCAATGACCTGCGGGCCCGCACGCACGCCAGTTGGCTGGCATTCGCCGTGCACCGGGTATCGGGTTTGCTGCTGCTGGCTTTCCTGCCCGTGCATTTCTGGACACTGGGGCTGGCGCTGCAGGGCGAAGCCGCGCTGGATGGCGCATTGCGCTGGTACGAGGCGCCCATTTTCAAGTTCGGCGAATGGGCCCTGGTGCTGTGCCTGTCGGTGCACCTGGCGGGCGGGCTGCGCCTGCTGTGGATCGAATTCGCTCCATGGGGCGGCCTGCGGCGGGGCTGGATCGCCGTCGGCACGGCCGCGTCGCTGGCGGTGTCTTTGCTGTTCGTTGCCAACATGCTGGGTTGAATCATGTCCGAGATCGATTATGCGCAGGTGGAAGACGCCGCGCGCGAACTGTACATACGGGCGCTCAAGCGCCTGCCCGACGACATCAAACAGGGCTTCGAGCGCCTGCGCGGTATGGAGTCGTCGGCGCGCGCCCGGTCCATTCTGGACACCATGACCACCAATATCGCGGTGGCCGAAGACCGCGACAACCTGCTGTGCCAGGACACCGGTATTCCCATCTACAACGTGCTGGTGGGCCGCCGCGTGGCGCTGGACGGCTGGCGCCTGAAGCAGGCCATCCGTGCCGGCTGTGAGCGCGCCACGCGCGAACATCCGTTGCGCTCGAGCGTGGTGCATCCCATCAGCCGCAAGAATGCGCACACGTCCTGCGGGCCGGGAGTCCCTGTCATTCACGTCGATTTCTGCGAAGACGACGAGCGCCTCGAGATCGAGATGATCCCCAAGGGCAGCGGATCCGAGAACAACTCCTTCCTGCGCATGGCGATCCCGGCCGAAGGCCTGGATGCCGTCAAGACCTTCGTGATCGATTGCGTAATGCAGGCCGGCGGCAAGACCTGTCCGCCCACCATCGTGGGTGTGGGCGTGGGCGGCACGTCGGACCTGTGCGTGCATCTGGCCAAGCAGGCCGCTACGCGCCCGCTGGGGTCGCACTGCGACGATGCACTGGGTGCGCAGTTGGAAAACGAGCTGTCGGCGGCCGTGAACCAGTTGGGGGTGGGCCCGCAAGGGCTGGGCGGCGACGCCACGGCTTTTGCGGTGCACGTGGAACTGGCCGCCACGCATATCACCATGAACCCGGTGGCCGTGAACATGCAGTGCCACTCGGCACGCCGCGCCCGGGCCTGCTTCACGCCGCAAGGCGTGCAGTACGGGTTCTGAGCGCACAGGAACCCCAGCCATGACTCATCACAACCTAGCGATGCCGGTAACCGAAGCGCAGGCGCGCGCGCTGCGCGTGGGCGACACGGTGACCTTGCAGCACACGCTGTTCGGCATACGCGATGCCAGCTATATCGCCTTGTTCGACCAGGGCCGTTCGACCCGTTTCGACATGAACGGCCACGCCGTCATTCATACTGCCCCCAATGTGCGCAAGGTGTCAGTTACGCCGCAAAACCCGGCCGGCTATGAGTCCGTGTGCATCGGCACCACGACTTCTTCGCGCATGGAACGCTTCACCGCGCAACTGATGCGGCAATGCGGGGTGCGTTTCATCGTGGGCAAGGGCGGCATGCACCAGGGTTCCAGCAAGGCCTTTGCGGAACTGGGCGGCGCCTACCTGGCCATCGTGGGCGGCACCGCGGCGCTGGAGACGACCTGGATCGAGTGCATCGAAGATGTGGACCTGGACGACTTGAACCCCGAGTCCCTGTGGAAGTTCCGGATTCGCGATTTCGGGCCCTTGCTGGTGGCGATGGATAGCCACGGCGGCTCGCTGTACGACCAGGTGGCCGAAGATGTCGCCGCGCGCCGCCAGGCCGTGCTGGCCAGCCTGGGAGTGGCCCGATGAACGCCGCCGATGTGCAGCTGCGCCAGACCGATGTGCTGATCCTGGGATCGGGGGGCGCCGGATTGTTCGCGGCCCTGCATGCGCATGACACGGCGCCCGGCCTGGATATCACGGTGGCGGTGAAGGGTTTGCTGGGCAAGTGCGGCTGTACTCGCATGGTGCAGGGCGGCTACAACGTGGCGCTGGCCGAGGGCGATTCGCCCGAACGGCATTTCATGGACACCATCGAGGGCGGCAAATGGCTGCCCGACCAGGAGCTGGCCTGGACGCTGGTGAACAAGGCCGTCGAGCGCATCCATGAACTCGAGAACGAGCTGGGCTGCTTCTTCGATCGCAATGCCGATGGCACGTTGCACCAGAAGGCCTTCGCGGGCCAGACTTTCGACCGCACGGTGCACAAGGGCGACCTGACCGGCATCGAGATCATCAACCGGCTGGCCGAGCAGGTCTGGGCGCGCCGCATCCATCGCATGGAAGAGCATCGCGCCGTCGAGCTGGTGCCGTCGCGCGACGGCACGCGCATTGCGGGGGTGCTGATGATAGACATCCGCACCGGCGCGTTTGTGCTGGTGCGCGCCAAGGCGGTGTTGCTGGCCACAGGTGGCGGCCCGACGATGTACCGCTTCCACACCCCCTCGGGGGACAAAAGCTGCGATGGCCTGTCGATGGCGTTGCGGGCGGGACTGGGCCTGCGAGACATGGAAATGGTGCAGTTCCATCCCACCGGCTTGCTGGCGGGAGCCGATACCCGCATGACGGGAACCGTGCTGGAAGAAGGCCTGCGCGGCGCGGGGGGATACCTGCTCAATGGAGCGGGCGAGCGTTTCATGCAGGCGGTGGATGCGCGCGCTGAACGGGCCACGCGCGATATCGTGTCGCGCGGTATTTATGCCGAGATGCGCGCCGGGCGCACGTCGCCCAATGGCGGCGTGTATATCGAGATGGCGCATCTGGGGCCCGAGCTGGTGCGCCGGCAATTCAAAGGCATGGTCGAACGCTGCGCCGATTGCGGTTTCGATCTGGCGGGCGGCCGGGTCGAGGTGGTGCCCACGGCCCATTACATGATGGGCGGCGTGCTGTTCCAGCCCGATTGCCGCACGGCACTGACGGGCCTGTATGCAGCCGGCGAAGACACAGGCGGCGTGCATGGCGCGAACCGGCTGGGAGGCAATGGCGTGGCCAACTCGACCGTCTTCGGCGGCATTGCGGGCGACGCCATGGCGCAATGGGTACCAAGCCAGGGTTGGGCCGAGCCGGATGCCGCGGTGGTGCAGGCGGCCCTGGCGCGTGCACAGGCGCCACTGGGGCGGCGCGGCGGCGATCTGCATGCCCTGCGTGAGCAGTTGTCCAGCCTGATGTGGGACGACGCCGGCATCGTGCGCGATACGGCGGGCCTGAACCGTGCGTTGGCCGCCTTGGCCGTGCTGCGCGGCGAACTCGACCGCACGGGCGTGGCGGAAGCCACCCTTGCCTACAACATGGCCTGGCACGATTGGTTGAATCTGGATAGCCTGGTGCACGTCAGCGAAGCCATCGTGCGCGCCGCGCTGGCGCGCGAAGATTCGCGCGGCGCGCACTTCCGGGCCGATTTCCCGCAGGTGCGCGATCTTGAGCATTCCTGGTTTTCGGTAGTGGCGCAGCAAGACGGCGCCATGCAGGTCAGCCGGCAGCCCGTGCAGTTCACCCGCGTGCAGCCCGGGCAGACGCTGCTGCAGCCTGCGACGGTGTGATGAAGGAAACCAGGTATCCGATTCCCGCAGGGTGTCGGATACCGAAGTGAGAGGGGGTGCCTTAAAAGAACGGTGTCAGACACCCTGCGGGAGTCAGACACCCGGCTGAGCCAGACACCTGGCTAGGCATCATCGGTGCTCAGACACCTAAGGAGACAACAATGGCTGTAAAGGCAACGATATGGCGGCTGCTGGCGGCTGCGGGATGGCTGGCGGCCAGCCTGGCGCTGGCGGGCAACGGTGCGGCGCAGACCTATCCCGAACGGGCGGTGACGCTGGTGACGCCATTCAGCGTGGGGGGCGATGCCGACCTGGCGGCCCGCAACCTGGCCGCCGTGGCGCAACGGTA
>DASPIV010000663.1:0-7154 GCA_035628955.1 Bordetella sp. | reverse complement strand
GAAGTGCCGGTAGGCATCGCGGCCTTCGGCAAGCAGCCGGTCTGTCATGAAGAGCTCTCCGTAGGGCAGGGCTGGCGCTTGCGGGCCGGTGATGGCCGCCGCCGCCGCCCCGCTTCGATGTGCGCTGCACAGTCTACCCTGCAAAAAAACGCCGGCATCGCTGCCGGCGTTTTCCGTGGCCTGGCGGCCGCGCTTAGTGGCGCTGGGTCTCCACCTGCACCAGCGGTGCATTGGAAACCGGCGCTACGGGCTTGCGCTCGCGGCCCAGGCGCGCCGGAGTATTGCTGGCGGCAATACGCTGCTGCGTCTGCGCGTGGCGTTCGGGGTCGGTTTCCACCCACTTCAGCCCGGCTGCGCTGACCACCTGGTGCAGTGCCTGAGCGGACGCCGCAGGGGCGGCAGGCGCGGCGGGCGGCACCACGATAGGCTGCGGGGCAGCCGTTTCGATAGCCGGCGCAGGCTGCACCTGTACCGAAGGCGCAGGCTCGGCCACCGGTGCCGGCTCGGCTGCGGGCGCGGGTTGCGCGGCCACGGCCGGTTCGACGACGGGGGCAGCGGCCGGTGCCGGCGCCGCGGTGGTTTCGGCCGGAGCCTGCGGGGCAGGTGCGGCAGTAGCCGGTTCGGCAGCCGGAGCGGCTTCGGTGACCACCGGGGTTGCAGCTTCGGTCACTACGGGAGCGGCCGCGGCAGGGGCCTCGGTAGCGGCCACGGGGGCCGAGGCGGCAGGCACCGCTGCCCCGGCCGGCGCGTAGGCGGGAGCCGCGGGTTCGTCGTCGGCGGTTCGTGCAGCCGGGGCTTGCGGAGCCGGCACGGCGACTTCCGGCATGCCCTGGGCCACCGCAGCAGCGTTGGACACATCGGACAGGCTGGGGGCCCGGGCCGGCTGGACGGTATCCGCTGTTTCGTTATCGTCGGCAGCGGTTTGTTCCTGGTCGTCGCCCTGGTCTTCGGAGCCTTGCAGGCCCTGATCGTCCTGGCTGCGGCGGCCACGGCGGCTGCGGCGACGGCGACGCTTGCGTTCCGGATCGGCCGCGCCTTCAGCGTTGTCCGTATCGGTGGCGGATACGTCGGCACCCGTGTCGGCAGCCGCTTCAGCCTGTTCGGTCAGGGCGGCGGCGATCGTCGGGCCCTGGGCGGCCGGCAGCGCGGAAGCCACGGTTTCCGCCAGCGCGGCAACCATGCTTTCTTGTTCGCTCATCGGTGCGTCTTGCTGGGCATTGTCGTCGCGCCGGTTGCGGCCACGGCCACGGCGGCCGCGATTGCCGCGCGGAGCGGCGTCGTCGGTGGCCGCTTCGGGCGCCAATGCACGTTCGGGGCGGCCTGCTTCGCGTTCGGCGCGCGGGGGGCGTTCAGCACGGTCGTCCTGGCGGCGGTTAGCGCGTACATGATGGCGGGGCGCGCCTTCTTCAGCCGCTTCGGGTCGTGCCTCGCCGCGCCGGTTGCGCCCACGGTCCGAGCCGTGGCGTTCGCCACGGCGCTCCTGGCCATCGTGGCCGCGCTTGGCGCGCGAGCCGCCACGCTTGGCATCTTCTTTGGCAACCGCGGGGGCGGCGGGCTCGGCACTGCCGCCCAGCCAGCCCATCAGGCGCTTGAACAGGCCGCCAAAACCGCCTCCGGCGGCAGGGGCCGCGGCAGGTGCAGGGGCGGTCGACACGGGAGCCGGTTCCGACGGCGTGATGCCCTTGACCAGGGCTTCCGGACGCGCCTTCACTTCCTGGTCGCGCGGGGCCCAGGCCATGTCGGTGGACGGCGCCTCGGCCAGGTCGAAGCTGGTCTTGACTTCTTCCAGGCGCGGGTCGTCGTGGCGCAGGCGTTCGATGTGGTGATGCGGGGTTTCCAGGTGCTTGTTGGGAATCAGCACCAGGTTGACCTTCAGGCGGGCTTCCATCTTGGCGATGTCGGCGCGCTTTTCATTGAGCAGGAAGGTGGCCACGTCGACCGGCACCTGGGCGTGCACTGCCGCGGTGTTTTCCTTCATGGCTTCTTCTTGCAGCAGGCGCAGCACGTGCAGCGCGCTGGATTCGGCATCGCGGATCACGCCGGTGCCGTTGCAACGCGGGCAGGTGATGTGCGAGCCTTCATTCAGGGCCGGACGCAGGCGCTGGCGCGACAATTCCATCAGGCCGAAGCGCGAGATCTTGCCCATTTGCACGCGGGCACGGTCGAAATGCAGGGCATCGCGCAGGCGCTGTTCGACGGCGCGCTGGTTCTTGCTGTCCTCCATGTCGATGAAGTCGATCACGATCAGGCCACCCAAGTCGCGCAGGCGCAACTGGCGGGCCACTTCGTCGGCCGCTTCCACGTTGGTGCGTACCGCGGTTTCTTCGATGTCGGAGCCGCGCGTGGAGCGCGCCGAGTTGACGTCGACCGCCACCAGGGCTTCGGTATGGTCGATGACCACCGCGCCGCCCGAGGGCAGCTGCACGGTGCGCGAATACGCCGTTTCGATCTGGTGCTCGATCTGGAAGCGCGAGAACAGGGGGATATCGTCGCGGTAGCGTTTGACGCGCTGCACGTTGTCGGGCATCACCACGCTCATGAACGCGGTGGCCTGGTCGGCGATTTCGTCGGTGTCGATCAGGATCTCGCCGATTTCGGGCGAGAAGTAGTCGCGGATGGCCCGGATGACCAGGCTCGATTCCAGGTAGATCAGGATGGGGGCGGCATTGTCGCGGGCGGCCGAGTCAATGGCGGTCCAGAGCTGCATCAAATAGGACAAGTCCCACTGCAGTTCGTCGACGTTGCGGCCGATGCCCGCCGTACGGGCAATGATGCTCATGCCCTGGGGCACTTGCAATTGCTCCATCGTGTCGCGCAATTCCTGGCGGTCTTCGCCTTCGACCCGGCGCGATACGCCACCACCGCGAGGGTTGTTGGGCATCAGCACCAGGTACCGGCCGGCCAGCGAAATAAACGTGGTCAGGGCGGCGCCCTTGTTGCCGCGCTCTTCTTTCTCAACCTGGACGATCAGTTCCTGGCCTTCGCGCAGGGCGTCCTGGATGCGGGCGGAGCGGACGTCGACGCCTTCCTTGAAATAGGTGCGGGCGACTTCCTTGAACGGCAGAAAGCCGTGGCGGTCTTCGCCGTAGTTGACGAAGCAGGCCTCGAGGCCGGGTTCGATGCGGGTGATGACACCTTTGTAGATATTGCCTTTGCGCTGTTCGCGGCCGGCGGTTTCGATGTCGAGATCGATGAGCTTTTGCCCATCGACGATGGCAACGCGCAGTTCTTCCTGGTGCGTTGCATTGAACAGCATGCGCTTCATGAGTGGGGTTCTCCGTTGTCATGACGCGCCGATATCGGCGCGTGACCTCGGGCCACTCGGGCTGCGGACTGAAACGGGGCAAGAAGATCAAACAGCCGCCGGGCGCAGCGCCCAGGCTTGGCCGCCGCCGGTTAGGCGGGCACGTCGTGCCCTGGGGCACGCGGTTCTGTCAGCAGGAGAGTCAGCTTCACTAAGTGTGTTGACGGAAAGGATTGCTGTGAACGGCAGGTGCGGCCACCGATAGGCCCGCGCGCACCTGGTGCTTTAATTACGCGACGATTCTTGCAGTGCTTCAGAGCCGCTTGCGGCATGCAACGGACCTGTCAGGAAGGCGGGCAAATGTCGTGCCATACCACCATCCGGCAGGGCGCGGTTGCGCCGGCGACCGAGAGGCCCCGGAGCTGAACGAGCAGGCAGCAGTACAATGACGGCCCGCGCGCTCGACGGAGACGCGTAAATGTTGCATCTCTACGCCAGGCGGCTTGTTCAGCCCCTTAAGGCTGTCCCGATTATATGTCGCTTTCCGCAATGCGCAAAGAAACCCCCATTTTTCCCGACTCTGCCCCTACGGTCCGCCTGGTTGAAGTCGGGCCCGAGCACGACGGCCAGCGCATCGACAATTTCCTGCTGCGGCTATGCAAGGGCGTGCCCAAAAGCCATATCTACAAGGCGATCCGGGGCGGCGAAGTCCGGGTAAACAAGGGACGCATCCAGGCCGACTACCGCGTGGTGTCCGGCGACGTGGTGCGCGTGCCGCCGCTGCGCTTGCCCGCGCCCGGTGAGGCGCGCCCTGTGCCTGGGGCCGAATTCCCGGTGGTTTTCGAAGACGAAGCCGTGCTGGTCATCGACAAGCCGGCCGGAGTCGCCGTGCACGGCGGCAGCGGGGTGTCGTTCGGGGTGATCGAGCAATTGCGCGCCGCCCGCCCGCAAGCGCGCTACCTGGAACTGGTGCACAGGCTCGACCGCGAAACCTCGGGCCTGCTCATGGTCGCCAAGAAGCGCAATGCGCTGCTGGGCCTGCACGCCATGCTGCGCGAAGGCCGGGGCGATAAGCACTACCTGGCCCTGGTCGAAGGCGACTGGGTCAACGACCGGCAGCATATCCGCCTGGCCCTGACCAAATGGACCACCCAATCGGGCGAGCGCCGCGTGCGCCCCGACCCGGCGGGCCAAACGGCGCATACCATTGTCACCTTGAAGCAACGCCTGGGCGGCTACAGTCTGGTCGATGCCGAACTGCGCACCGGACGTACCCACCAGATCCGGGTGCACCTGGCGGCCAGCGGTTTTCCCATCATCGGCGATGATAAATACGGGACGGATGAAGTGCGCGCCCGGTTCGCGCGCCAAGGCTTCAATCGCATGTTCCTGCATGCACACCAATTGACCTTTCCCCACCCGCTTACCGGAGAGACCTTGCGGTTGACGGCAGAACTGCCTGCGGCCTGCCGCAAGTTGTTGCAGCACTTGGAGAGCCTGTAAACATGCCTTATTCGCTGGTGGTGTTCGACTGGGACGGAACCCTCATGGATTCCACGAATGGCATCGTGGCCGCGATCCAGGGGGCCTGTCGCGACCTGGATCTGCCCGTGCCGTCGGCCTCGGCCGCCAGCTGGGTGATCGGCCTGTCGCTCGAAAGCGCGCTGCGCCGGGCGGTGCCCGAACTGACGCAGGCCATGGTGCCGCGCTTTCTGGAGCGCTACCGCACCCACTATCTGTTGCGCGATCCCGAGTTGCGCTTGTTCGATGGCGTCGAGGCCCTGCTGCGCGCATTGGCCGATCAGCAAGTGCGCCTGGCGGTGGCCACCGGCAAAAGCCGGGTCGGCCTGAACCGGGTGCTGGCCTCCACCGGCTTGCGTGATGCCTTCCATGCAACCCGCACCGCCGACGAGACCTTCAGCAAGCCGCATCCGGCCATGTTGCACGAACTCATGCAAGAACTTGAGGTCGAACCCGAACGCGTGGTGATGGTGGGCGATACCTCGCACGACTTGCAGATGGCCTGCAATGCGGGTGTGCATGGCCTGGGGGTTGCCTATGGCGCCCACAGTCCGCAGGAGCTGCATGGTTGCCAGCCGCAAGCCGTACTGGATAGCGTGGCCGCCCTGCATGAATGGCTGTTGCCGCGCGCCAGTGCCTGATCCGGCGCGCGGTACGGAATAGTCCGGGCCTCACGTTCGTCCATAGCATGCCGCCTTGCGCGCTTCGCGCCGGGTGTCCAGGGAGACCGCCATGTTGATACGCAAGCCCGGCCACATGCCGCCACCGTCCGAAATCACCCCTGAGGCCGTGTGGTTGTCGCGCCGCGAATGGCTGGCGCGTGCCGGCCTGGCCGCCGCCGCGGCCAGCCTGCCTGGGTGGGCCATGCGCCAGGCGTTTGCCCAGGATGCGGCGCCGCTGCCGGGCCAGCCCAGCCCGCAGTTTTCAGTGATGGACCAGCAAACCCCGTTCAAGGACGTCACCACGTACAACAACTACTACGAATTCGGCATCGACAAGAGCGATCCGGCCCGATATGCCGACAAGCTGCAAACGCAGCCCTGGACCGTAACCGTCGAAGGCGAAGTGCAGCAACCCCGTACTTTCGACCTCGATGCCTTGCTCAAGCTGGCCCCCATGGAAGACCGTGTCTATCGCCTGCGCTGCGTCGAGGGCTGGTCGATGGTGATCCCCTGGGTGGGCTACCCCTTGGCGGCGCTGCTCAAGCAGGTCGAGCCCACTGGCAACGCCAAGTTCGTCGAGTTCACCACGGTGGTGCAGCGCGAGAACATGCCGGGCCTACGCTATCCGGTACTGCAGTGGCCCTATGTCGAGGCACTGCGTCTAGACGAGGCCATGCACCCATTGTCGCTGCTGGTGTTCGGCCTGTATGGCAAGGTGCTGCCCAATCAGAACGGCGCGCCGCTGCGGCTGGCCGTACCCTGGAAATACGGATTCAAATCGGCCAAGTCGCTGGTGCGCATCCGCTTGGTCGAGCGCCGGCCCACCAGTTCATGGATGCAGGCCGCCGCCAACGAGTACGGCTTTTATGCCAACGTGAACCCCAATGTGCCGCACCCGCGCTGGAGCCAGGCCACCGAGCGGCGCATCGGCGAAGACGGCCTGTTCACCCCCAAGCGCAAGACCTTGATGTTCAACGGTTATGGCGACCAGGTGGCCTCCCTTTACCAGGGCATGGACCTGCAGGCCAATTACTGAACCGCCAGGGCGCCGCATGCCTCGTCCGCTGTCCGCACAGCCGTCCGCGGCACGCCGCACCCCGTGGCCGGCCGCGACGGTGGGGCGCTTCAAGCCGCTGTTGTTCATTGCCGGGCTGCTGCCGTTCGCGCGCTGGATCTGGCTGGGCTTCAATGACGGCCTGACCGCCAATCCGGTGGAATTCCTGACGCGTTCTTCAGGCACCTGGACGCTGGTATGTCTGCTGGTCACCCTGGCGATCACGCCATTGCGGCGCATGCTGGACCAGCCCGCGCTGGTGCGGCTGCGGCGGCCTTGCGGATTGTTTGCTTTTTTCTACGGCAGCCTGCATTTCATGGCCTGGGTCTGGTGGGACCGCGGGCTCGACCCGGCCTCGATGCTGCAGGATGTGGGCGAGCGGCCCTTCATTGCCGTGGGTTTCGCGGCTTTTGTATGCCTGGCTGCCCTGGCCGCGACCTCTACGAAATGGGCAATGCGCAAGATGGGGCGGCGCTGGCAAATGCTGCATCGGGCCGTGTACCTGATTGGTGTGCTGGCGATCGTGCATTTGTGGTGGCACAAGGCCGGCAAGAACGATTTCCAGCAACCCCTGGCCTACGGCGTGGCGCTGGCCGCGCTGCTCGGATGGCGGGTCGTGGCGGCGCTGCGCCGGCGTTGAGCTGGCGTCCGGGGCGCCGCGCCGGGTGAGTCG
>DASPIV010000662.1:0-7505 GCA_035628955.1 Bordetella sp. | reverse complement strand
GGCGAAGCCGTTCTCGATGGCTTCATCGGACAACAGGCCCAGCGCATACATCACGTCACGGAAGTTCAGGCCGGTGGCGTGGACCTCGACTTCCAGTTCATCGCCGGCCAGTTCGCGGGCGGCACCGGCCTCCCAGCGCAGGTTGCGCAGTTGCCCGGGGAAATCGAAGCCCAGTTGGATATGTTCCGATACCGGGGCCGCCGCGGCGACACGGGCCGGCCGGGGCAGGGTGCGCACGCGCGGCGCATAGCGTCGGCCCTGCGCGGTGATGACGGATTCCTGTTCGGTATCGGGCCAGCGCAGTTCGCGTTCCAGGGCGTCCAGCACGGCTTGGCCCGGGGCCACGCTGGGCAGGTCGAGCAGCCGCACGCCGAACTGCGCGGCTTCGTTCATCATGGTGCGGCCATAGCCCCACAGCGATGCATCGTTGATGCTGCCGGCATCGGCGCTGATGCCGGCCAGGTGTTGGGAGGCGCCGGCCGTCAACAGCCACAGGGTCGCGGTACTGCCGTGGCGTTCCAGGGCCTGGGCGGCCGCGGCGGCCAACGCACAGCGGCGCACCTGGGTTTGCAGCAGGGCTTGCGGGGGGGCGTCGTCCGGCGCTTGAGCCAGGCCGTCCAGATGGATAATGCCGTCAACCCGCGCGAGCCGCCCTTTGGCGCGCGCCAGCACGACGTCAAGCTTGGCGGGGTCGGTGCCGCGCTGGATCACGGTGCGATGGCCGGCGGCGCCCAGTCGGGCGGCCAGGGATTCGGCCAGGGCCGCTTCGGCGGGGTCTTGGCCCGTCAACAGCAGCCAGCCGGGTTGCACGGCGGATTGGCTGATGGTGGCGGCCGGCGCGGCTTTCGCTTCGGCCGACGCGTCGGCAACGGCTGCCAGCAGGTAAGGGCCCGTGAGCGTGCCCGGCACGAATTCGGCCAGCGGCCCGCAAGTGCAGCCGTGCTGGGCCAGGATTTCCTGCCAGAAGCGCGCCGGGTACTGGCACGAGGTCTGGATGCCGTCTTTGGACACCTCGCTCCACCAGCCCGGTTGTGCGCCGGCGATGAAGTCCAGCCAGGCCATCGGATGCGTGCCCAATAGCAGCAGGGTGCCGCCGGTTTTCAGGCGTGCGCGGGCATATTCCAGGGCGCGCTGGGCGTCGTCAGTGCAGACGGTATCCGCATGCAGGATGACCAGGTCATGGAGCAGGGGATGCGCATCGGCATCCGCATCGATCAAGCCGCAGGTCGCGTCGGGATAGGGGTCGAGCAGGCGCTGTGCATGCTCGAGGGCGCCCGGCGCCGTCGATGCATAGTGGTAGTCGGCCACGTCGAAATCCAGGACGGTGCAGCAGGCCGCAGCGAAGGCCGGGGCGTGCGCGCTGATTTCGAGTACGCCCAGGCGGGCGCCGGCCGGCAAGGCCTGCTGGGTGCGAGCCAGTATGCCCTGTACGGTGGCGCCCAGCCGTTCAAGGGCTTCGGCGCCCAGGATCTGGCGGGCCAGCGCACTGGGTGATGCATCTTGCGGGCAAACGGTTTCCAGCGAAACCTGCCCCTGCAGCAGCGCGGCCAAGTGCAGCCCCACCCGGCCCGCCGCATGGACGATATGCGCGTAGTCGGGATATTCGCGGATCAGGCTGTTCCAGATGTCAATGACACTGGGCGCCGCGTCATCTTGCGCGCCGAACGTCCAACCCGACGGCGTGCGTTCGAGCAGGCCGGCTTCGGTGGCGCGCGCCAGGAGTTGGTCGAGCAATATGCCGGTATCCGGCGAAGCCTGTCGGTAGCGTTCGACCGCATCGTTGTAGAGATGCTCGGTATTGGGCGCGAGTTCGCGCAGCGCTTGCACCAGGAAGCGGTCGCACAGGCTGTCGAGCAAGGGCTCGATTTCGTGCGCATAGCGCGCGTGAGTGTCGTCCTGCGCGGCGCGGTCGATCATGGCCGCCAGGGCATCGGCGGTGGCGGCGGCGTCGATCGTGCTCTGCCGGCTGAACGGATCGTGCGCGTGCGGGCTGGGCACGCCTGTATCGGCCATGAAGTCCAGGTTGTCGGCGGCGGCCTTCGATAGCCGGATGCTGCGGAAGCGGGTCTCGCGCACGGCGGCGATCTGCATGCCTGCCGCGTCATAGAGCGAGAACTCGGCTGTCAGCGAATGCGGGCCGCGCCGCAGCAGGCGGGCACGCGCGTAGCGCGGTGCGCCGGCGTCGGCGCGCAGCGCCAGCCGGCCGATCTTGGCCGGTACGAATGCCACGCCGCGATCCATGGCCAGGTCGTCGCGCATGAGCTGCACGATCAACTGGAACGTGCAGTCGAGCAAAGCCGGATGCAAATGACTCTGGGCCACGTCGCCTTCCAGGGCTTCGGCGGGCTGCAGGACGGCGAGTACGGTGTCGTCGGATTCCTGCCAGCCATGCTGGATGGCGCGGAAAGCGTCGCCGTAGCCCAGGCCCACGGCACGTGTCAGCAGGGCATGGGTATCGCCGGTGAAGTCGTGCGGGCGCTCGGGGCATTGGAGCGGGGCGTCGGTCAACAAGGCGCCGCTGGCTTCGCGCAGGACGCGCGCCACTGCATGCAGGGTCCAGGGTTCGGTGCTGCCTATGTCTTTGCCCTGGATCCGCAGGCTGCCGTCGGCCGCGTCCAGATTGACCCGCAGGCGCTTCGAAGGGGCCGCCGCCAGCAGCAGCGGAGCGCGGATTTCCAGTTCCTCGATTTCGGCCCAGGTGCCGGGCTGCCATTGCAAGGCTGCTGCCAAGGCGATTTCGGCAAAGCCGGCGCCCGGAAAGACCACCGCGTCGCCCACCACATGGTCGGCCAGCCAGGGATACAAGGCCGTGTCGAGCTGGTTTTCCCAGATGCCTTCGTGCTGGCGCAAAGGGTAGCCCAACAGGGCATGAACCTTGGCGCGCTGCAACTGGCCCAGCGATTCGGGTGTGACGGGATGCCAATGCCGTTCGCGTTGCCAGGGATAGGCAGGCAGGGCAACATGGCGGCCTTCCCAGGGGAATAGGTCTTGCCAGTCGGCCTGGGCGCCGCTGGCCACGGCCTGGCCCGCGGTGTCGCGGATCTTGGCGGGCTCATCGTTGCCGCGGCTGGCGGTCAGCAGTACGCGGCCCTTGCGCTCGGCGCTGGCCAGGCTGTCGTTGACATACGAGCGCAGCACCGGATGCGGCCCGACTTCGATGTAGATGTTGTCGCCGCGGGCAACCAGCGCGTCGACCGCATGCTGGAAGCGCACCGGTTCGCGCACATTGCGCCACCAATAATCGGCGCCCAGTTGCTTGCCGTCGAGGCGGTCGCCAGTGATCGTGGAATAGAAGGGGATATGGCCGGTTTGCGGTGCCAGCTCTGCCAGCGCTTGCTGCAGCCTGGGCTGGATAGGGTCCATTGCCGCGCTGTGGAAAGCGTAGTCCAGGTCGAGCCGCTTGTAGAACACCTGGCGCTCGGCCAGCACGGCCTCGACCGTGGCCATGGCGGCGGGGTCGCCCGCCAGGGTGGCGCCGCGCCGGCTGTTGTAGCCGGCGACACACAGGGCCTTGGTCAGCTGCAGTTCGGCCAGCAGCGCCTGGGCGGTACCGCCATCGATGCCGACGGCGGTCATGCAGCCCTGGCCCTTGGTGGTGCCTTGCAGCCGGCTACGGTGATAAATGACCTGCACCGCTTCGCCCAGTGTCAGCGCGCCGCAAGCCCAGGCGGCCGCCACTTCCCCGACGCTATGGCCTACCACCGCCGTGGGTACGACACCGCGTTGGGCGAGCATGCGGGTTATGCCCACCTGGATGGCGAACAACGCGGGCTGGGCGGTTTCGGTGCGTTCGTACTGGTTGGCACTGTCGGCGCGTGCCAGTTCGTCGGCCAGCCGACAGCCAGCCAGCGCGGCGTAGCGGTTATCGATCTCGTGGACGGCCTCGGCGAACACCGGTTCGGCCAATAGTTGGCGGCCCATGCCGGCCCATTGCGACCCATTGCCCGAATAGATGAACACGGGGCCTTGCGCATCGGGTACGACGCTGCCTGAGGCCACGCTGTAGCGCGGTGCTTCGTCGGCGGCAAATTGGTTCAAGGCCTGCGCCACGCTTTCGCTGTCCGCGCCGTAGACCACGGCGCGCTCGGCATGCCACTCGCGCCGCATGGCGGCGTGATAGGCCACGTCGTACAAGGCGCGTGCCGGCTGGTGTTGCAGCACGCCGGCCAGGTCGCTGGCGGCGGCCTTCAGGGCTTCGGGCGTCTTGCCCGATACGACCACGGGTACGGCGGCCGTATTGGCCAGTTTGTCGGCCTGGTCGTCGCCGGCTTCGGGCGGGCTTTGCAGAATGACGTGCGCATTGGCGCCGCCGAACCCGAATGAGTTGACGCCGATGGTCAACGGCCCGTTGCGGCGCAACGGGTGATTCTGGGTGGCGACGGTAATGTTCCAGCCGTCGAAATCGATGGCGGGGTTGAGCGCCTGGATACCGATGGTGGCGGGCACCACGCGGTGTTGCAGGCTATAGATGGCCTTGACCAGCCCGGCCACACCGGAAGCGGCCTCGAGGTGGCCCAGATTGCTCTTGACCGAGCCTATGGGCAACGGGTTGTTGGCCCCGCGCGGCTGGCCCAGCGCGGCGCCTATGGCGCGCGTTTCGATGGGATCGCCGACGGCGGTGCCGGTACCGTGCGCTTCCAGGTAGTCGATGTCGGACACCGGGATGCCGGCGCGCTCGTATACCTGTTGCATCAAGGCGATCTGAGCGTCGGCGTTCGGCACCGTCAGGCCGGATTTGCGCCCATCGGTATTGACGGCGCTGCCGGCTATCACGGCGAGAATATGGTTGCCGTCGGCCACGGCCAGGTCATAGTCCTTCAACAGGAAAAGACCGCCGCCCTCTGAACGGACATACCCGTCGCCCGACGCGTCGAACACCTTGCAGCGGCCGCTGGGCGACAGCATGGACGCCTTGGAAAAGGTGATGAAGCCGTAGGGGTGCAAGTGCAGGCTGACCCCGCCGGCGATGGCCAGCGATGTTTCGCCGGTGACAATGGCGCGGCAGGCCTGGTGCACCGCCACCAGCGACGATGAGCAAGCCGTATCGACCGCCATGCTGGGGCCGTGCAGGTCGAACAGGTACGACAGCCGGTTCGCGGCAATACTCGAGGTATTGCCCGTAGCCATCGATGCGTCCACGGCCCCGACGTCGTCGGACATCCGGTAGGAATAGTCGGCGCTGGCAATGCCGATATAGACGCCGCAATCGCTGCCGCGCAGGCTCGAGGGCCGTACGCCGGCGTGCTCGATGGCTTCCCAGCACATTTCCAGCAGCAGGCGCTGCTGAGGGTCCATCAATGCGGCTTCGCGGGGCGAAATACCGAAAAATTGCGCGTCGAAGCCTGAAACGTCGCCGATCGAGCCGGCGGCAAAGGTGTAGGCGGTGCCCGGATGCTCTTTGGCGGGATGCAGGTACGTATCCTGATGCCAACGGTCGGCCTCTACTTGAGTGACGAGGTCGCGCCCGGCCAGGAGGTCGGTCCAGTATCGCTCGGTATCGGTATGTGGAAACCGGAACGAGAGGCCCACGACGGCAACACGCTTTGCCATGTATATCTTCCTTCGAACAACAGCTTTCGAGAGCTTTCTTGGTTTTTTTTTGCTATGGATAGACGACGCAGGGGCCGATTGCAGCGCAGCGGCAGGCTGTGTCTAACAGGCAATTAGTAAAGAAATGACCACTGGCGGCCGGTTCGGCACGATGGGCAATAGCGGGGATCCTTGCGTAGTTGATGCTGCCACGGGTTCGATGAAGACAAGTTGTTGTGCGGCGCGGATGAACTGACAACGGCCATTATGGTCGGGATATCCGCGGATTTCGAGAGGCCAGATTTTACAGTTTATTGTGATAACCAAGGCGCCTCGTGGTGCGCTGCAAGATGAGGATACAAAACGCTGCGCAATGCCGGGGTTGCCTCAAATCGGAACTGCGCACGGTGTTACACCGATAATCGTGGGCCTTTATAGGGCGGGAGCAGCCCCAGTATCATGTCGATTATTCATACTGTAGTAACAAAATGAGTGAAAACGCCCGAATATCCGCCCCGCTGAAATTTTTGGTTGCCTTGATAAGGTTTTGTGGGGCAACAGGCTACAAATGGCCGCGGGATAAAAAGGCCCCACATTGGGGCCCGTGTACTGAAAGGTGGCGGCAGCAGGGCCGCCGCCCTTTGCAATTGTTTATTTGAAAGCGGTCTTGCTGCCGTCTTTGTGCCAGGTAAATACCTGGAATTCGAAGTCGTTCAAGTCGCCTTGCTTGTTCCAGGACGTCTTGCCGATAGGCGTGTCGAACGAGTTGGCATGCAGGTAATCGGCCACTTTGGTTGGGTCGGTGGTGCCCGCGCCCTTGATGGCTTCGGCGATGACCTGGGTGGCGGCGTAGGCGGTGAGCTGGAAGGCGCCGCTGGCGTTGCGCTTCTTGCTTTCAAAGGCCTTGACGATATCGGCGTTGGCCGGGTTCTGGGTGAAGTCGGCCGGCAAGGTCAGCAGCATGCCTTCGGCGGCATCGCCCGCGATGGCGTTGATGTCGGGGTTGCCTACGCCCTCGGGGCCCATGAACTTGGCTTTCACGCCCTGTTCGTGTGCCTGGCGCAGCAGCAGGCCCATTTCGGGGTGGTAGCCGCCGTAGTAGACGAAGTCGACGTTGTCGGACTTGAGCTTGGTGATAATGGCGGAATAGTCGCTGTCGCCGGCATTGATGCCTTCGAATACCGCGACTTTGACGCCGCCTTTTTCGAGATTGTCTTTTACCGCCGTGGCGATGCCCTGGCCGTATGACTGCTTGTCGTGCAGTACGGCAACTGTCTTGGGCTTGATGTTTTCCAGGATGAACTTGGCGGCGGCGGGGCCTTGCTGGTCGTCGCGGCCGATGGTGCGGAAGATGAACTCGTAGTTCTTGCCGTCGGTCAGCGCGGGCGAGGTGGCCGAGGGGGTGACCATGACCACGCCCTCGTTGTTGTAGATGTCGGCTGCCGCGATGGTGGCACCTGAGCACACGTGGCCGACCACGAAGCCGATTTCGTCGTTGACGACACGGTTGGCCGCGACCGGGCCCTGCTTGGGTTCGCAGCCGTCGTCGATCACCACGGTTTCCAGTTTCTTGCCGTCGATGCCGCCCGCGGCGTTGATGCGCTCGACCGCGGTGTCGACCCCTTCGCGCACCATGGCGCCGTACTGGGTGACAGGGCCGGTGGTGGGGCCGACCACGGCGATCTTGATGCTTTGCGCCTGCGCGCCGGCCGCGCAGGCCAGGCCCGCCGCGAGGCCCAGCGCAGCCAGGACCGGCGTGAGGCGGAGTGCTTGTTTCATGGGGAATCTCCTTTGCGTCGTTATATAAGCCGGGCGCCCGCTGGGCGCCGCGAGGCTTGTGCTGGCAAGCATACCTGAAAGCCGGCTTGATTTGCGCCGGCGGGGTAGACAATCCATGGCAATCGGGCGATGGTCGCCTTATGTGCATATGCGTATATGCAAAAGACGATTTGTTCGTTTGCCTTCATAAGGCAGCA
>DASPIV010000661.1:0-2748 GCA_035628955.1 Bordetella sp. | reverse complement strand
ATGGCCGGGCTGGTGGTGACAGTCATGTCGACCAGCCCTTTTTCCAACTGCTGCTCCAGGTCGGGCGTCAGGCCCGACGACAGCCGGATCTCGGGCAGGCCGGCGTGGTCCAGGCCGCGGAGCAGGCTGGGGGCCAGTGTGCCCGCAAACGATTCGACCGTGCCGAAGCGTACGATGCGCCGCTTCTCCGCATGAAAGGCGCGCATGGCCTCGCGCATGACCGACGCCTGGCGCAGCAGGCGTTCGGCATGATCATAGAGTTCCGCACCCGCCATGGTGGGCTGCACCGGGCGTACGCCATGCACCATCAACTCTGCGGCCAGGCTGGTTTCCAGCTGCTTCAGCCGCTGTGATACGGCCGCACGCGAAATACCCAGTTGGCGGGCGGCCTGCGCCAGCGAGCCGGTCTGCACGATGAACAGCCAGGTGAGCAGCAAGTTCCAGTCGGGGATGGCGCTGAAGTCGTGATCGAAAGCAGTCGGCGGGGGGGACACGGGCATGGCGGGAACGGGCTGGACGTGGCGGCGCGCAGGCGCCGATACCGGCCGCTATCCCGGGCGAGAGCGGCGCCTCATCATAAACAGCCTTGCAGCCAGCGCTTCAGGTTTTCCAGGAATATCTGCCGGACCCGCACGGCATTGCCGTCCGAGAAACCCGCGCTGTGGGGCGACACGATGACCCGGTCCAGGTCCCATAGCGGCGATGCGGCGGGTAGCGGCTCGTGGTGGAATACATCCAGGAAGGCGCCGCCCAGGCGGCCCGCCCGCAGGGCCTGGATCAGCGCGGGCTCGTCGACCACGTGGCCCCGCGCCACATTGATCAGGCAGGCATGGGGGGGCAGGGCCGCCAGTATCGCGGCACCGACCAGGCCGCGGGTGGTATCCGTAAGCGGGCAGGCCAGCACCAGCCATGAGGCATCGGGCAGCAGTTCGCGCAGGCCGCCGTAGCGTACCGTGCGGATGCCGTCGCCCGCTGGCGCGTCGCCGTGGCGCGCCACCGACACTTGCAGGCCCAGCGCCTGCAGCAGCCGCCCGATGCGCTGCCCGATGCCGCCCCAACCGACCACGACGGCGCGCTGTCCCTCCAGGTCGCGCGGCATGCGCTCGTCCAGCAGCGGTTCCCAGGCGTGCCGCTGCTGGGCCTGCATCAGCAAGGGCAGGCGCCGGGCCAGCGCCAGCAGCCCGGTAATGGCCATCTGCGCGACCACGGCGTCCGAGGCGCCGTGCGAGGCCGTCACCCGGGCGCCGCGCTGGCGCATTTCCTGATAGACATCGCGATCCAGTCCGGCCGAGTGCACATGCAGCCACTGCAGTCGCTGAGTGGCCCGCAGCGCGGCATAGAAACGCTCGGTATCGGGCAGGATCTCGAACTTGGTCGAGCGCCCGGTGATATCGCGCGAAATGAAGGCGATGTCGGCCTGCACGGCTTGCGGGTCGCCGGGATGGCACAGGACGATGTCGCGCCCCAGCCCTTGCAGGCCGGGGGCGAGCGTGCGCGCTTCCCGTTCCGAGCACAGGATGCGCACAGGCTGTGGGGGAGTCATTGCGCCTTCACGTTGGCTTGGTCCACGATTTTCTTCCACTTGTCGTGCTCTATATGCGTGAATTTGTCGAATTCCTCGGGGGTGCCGCCCACGGGGTTGGCGCCCTCGTTCACCAGTTGGTCGTGCAAGCCGGGCAAGGCGGAGTTGACCCCCTTGTTGATGATGGCAATTACTTCCGGCGGGGTGTTCTTGGGTGCGAAGAAACCAAACCAGGAGCCCGCGTCGAAGTCCTTGAAGCCCGATTCCGCCACGGTGGGAATCTCGGGCAGCGAGGGCGAGCGCTTGTTGGTGCTGACCGCCAGCGCGCGCAGCTTGCCGGCGCGGATCTGCCCCATGACCGACGGCGCGGTGGCGAACATGAAATCCAGCCGGCCGGCGATCAGGTCGTTGATGGCGTCGGCGCCTTTATAAGGCACGTGCGTGGCGTCTTTCGCGCCGATTTCCTGCATCAGCAAGAAGCTGGACAGGTGCGACGAGGTTCCCACCCCGGTCGAGCCGTAGTTGAGGCTTTTCTTGGACTTGGCGTACTTCAGGAAGTCGTCGAAGTTCTTGATGGGCAGCTCGGGCGGCACCACCAGCACATTGGGCACCGTGGCGATCTGCACGATGGGCGCCAGGTCGGTCAACGGGTCGTAGCTCAGCTTGTTCAGCGAGGGATTGACGGCGATGGGGCCGACCGAATCGACGATCAGCGTGTAGCCGTCGGGGTCCGAGCGCACCACGTATTCGGTGCCGATGTTGCCACCGGCGCCGGGCCGGTTTTCAACCACGAACGATTGCGACAGCTGTTGCGCCAGTTGTTCGCTGATGCTGCGCGTGAGTTTGTCGGTGGTGCCGCCCGCGGTGAATGCCACCACGACCTTGACCGGCCGCTCGGGATAGGCCGCTTGCGCGGGCAGGGCCGCGGCCAGGCCAAGTACGCTCGCCGCCAGGATGGAAATGCAGCTTGCTTTCATGATGTCTCTCCACTTTATCGTTATGCACGGAACGGCCGGCGGGCACGGCCGGGGCCGTTGCCCGCCAGCCGCATAGACTTCCTGCGGCTGCTGGTGCGCGCGCCGCGGCGCGTCGCATATCAATCGCGGTAGCTGCTGTCCAGGCGGTCGAGCTTGCGTAGCAGCGCCGGCCATTCCATGACGCCGTAGGGGCGGCGCGTGCCGGGCTGGTAGTTGTTCCAGGTCTCTTCCAGGACCTGTTGCGAGACC
>DASPIV010000660.1:0-8251 GCA_035628955.1 Bordetella sp. | reverse complement strand
TATCGCTTTGCCGACGGCATGATGTATCCCGGCGATGCTCCGGGGCATGGCGTGGACATCGACGAGAGACTGGCCGCCCGCTATCCCTACCAGCGCGCCTATCTGCCGGTGAACCGGCAGGCCCACGACGGTACGCTGTGGAACTGGTAGCGCGATGGCGCCGCGCCTGAATGCCGTCGGCCTGGCGGGCTTACCCGCCGATATCGGGCGTCCGCGCTACGATCGCGCACGCTTGCGGCCCGGTATCGTGCACCTGGGCATCGGCGCCTTCTACCGCGCCCACCAGGCGCCGCTGCACAGGAGGCCACATGAACAACGAGCCCCGCGGCATGGCCGCGCCGCGCCGCTGCTCGGCACCCAGCTTGCGTGAA
The DNA here is from genome assembly GCA_035628955.1 of Bordetella sp. Classification (GTDB taxonomy): domain Bacteria; phylum Pseudomonadota; class Gammaproteobacteria; order Burkholderiales; family Burkholderiaceae_B; genus Bordetella_A. The sequence continues at coordinate 7,880 of DASPIV010000660.1, read as the reverse complement.
TGGGGCCGCCGTTGCCTGATGGCCATGGATGTGCCCGATGCCGACGCCGCCTGCGTGGCCGACAGCCTGGTGCAGACCAGCCTGTGGGGCGTGGATTCGCATGGCATCGCCCGCTTGCCGCACTATCTGAACCGCCTGGCGCACGGTTCCATCCTGGCGCGCCCCGACGTGCGCATCGTGCGCAGCGGCCCCGCCACTGCTCAGGTGCATGGCGGGCAAGGCCTGGGCATCGTGGTGGCGCATCGTGCCAACCGGCTGGCCATGGACATCGCGCGCGAATCCGGCGTGGCCGCCGTGGGGGTCAGCGACTCTTCGCATTGCGGGGCGGTGGGCCTGTACAGCCGCGCTGCCGCCGACGCCGGCCTGGTGGGCCTGGCGTTCACCCATTCCGATTCCATCGCCGCACCGTTTGGCGGCCATGTGCCTTTCCTGGGCACCAATCCCGTTTCCGTAGCCGTGCCGCGCCAGGACGGGCCACCCGTGTGCCTGGACATGGCGTCTACCGCCATTGCCTGGAACCGCGTTATGAACGGGCGCCGCGAAGGCCATGCGCTGCCTCCGGATGTGGCCCTGGACGATGCCGGACACGATGCCATCGATCCGCACGCGGTGCGTGCCCTGCGTCCGTTGGGCGGTCCGCGATACGGCTACAAGGGCTACGGGCTGGCACTGATGATCGAACTGCTGTGCGGCCCACTGAACGGCAATCCTTATGGCCCGCACATCTCGCCCATGTACCAGCAACTGGACGTGGCCCGCCGTTTGGGCGCATTCTTCATTGTGATCGACCCTGGGCGCTTTGCCGGCGGTCCGTTGCTGGGTGCCGCCGTCGCGCAGATGGCCGGCGAACTGGCGGCCCAGCCCGGACAGCCGCGCATGCCTGGCGACCCCGAACAAGCTGCCCAGGCTCAGCGTGTGCAAGATGGCATTCCCATGGAAGCCGGGCTTTGGCAGGAAGTGCTGCTCTGGAGCGAGCGCCTGCGCACGCCGCCGCCCGGCTTCGCATGACGGGTCCGGCGGGCATGGCGCTTGCTGCCTGTGCCGCCGCCATCCTCTTCCGCAGGCAGGAGCTTCCTCTATGTCTTATCCCTCTGGCGACCCATCCTGTACGGCCGGGCAGGCATGCGACGGCGTGTCGACCACCTTGCGCGTCAATGGCGCAAGCCATGAACTGGTGCTGGACCCTCGCGCCACCTTGCTGGACACGCTGCGTGAAACGCTGCACCTGACCGGCACCAAGAAAGGCTGCGACCACGGACAATGCGGGGCCTGTACGGTGCATGTGGATGGCAGGCGGATCAACGCCTGCCTGATGCTGGCGGCGGCCGCCAACGGCAGCGACATCACCACCATCGAAGGCCTGGGCGATGCCCAGTCCCTGCATCCGCTGCAGGCTGCCTTTGTCGAGCATGACGGCTATCAGTGCGGCTATTGCACCGCCGGCCAGATCATGTCGGCGGCCGCTTTGCTGCACGAGCCGTGTGGCGACAGCGATGACGAGGTGCGCGAACTGATGAGCGGCAACATTTGCCGCTGCGGCGCCTATGCCAATATCGTCGCCGCCATCCAGGACGTGCGCGGAAAAGGATAAGCGGCATGCACACCTTCCACTACACGCGTGCCGCCGACATCGCCGAAGCCATGCGCCTGGCCGTGCCGGGCGAGCCCGGCAGGCAAGTGCGCTTCCTGGCTGGCGGTACCACGCTGGTCGACCTGATGAAGCTCGACGTCGAGACCCCCACGCACGTCGTCGATATCAACGGCCTGGGCCTGGACCAGATCGAGGTCCTGCCCGACGGGCATGTGCGCATAGGTGCCCTGGTCCGTAACGCCGACCTGGCCCACCATACACATATCGCGGCGCAGTATCCCGTGCTGTCACAAGCGCTGCTGGCCGGCGCCTCGGCCCAGCTGCGCAATATGGCCACCACCAGCGGCAACTTGCTGCAGCGTACCCGCTGCGTGTATTTCCGCGATCGCGCCGCCCGCTGCAACAAGCGCAGCCCCGGCAGCGGCTGCGACGCGCTGGGCGGGCACAATCGCAATCTGGCCATCCTGGGTACCAGCGAGCATTGCATCGCCACCAATCCATCCGATATGAACGTGGCGCTGATGGCATTGGGCGCCACGGTACATGTGCAAGGCTCCGGCGGGGCGCGCGACATCGCGCTGCAAGACTTCTACCTGCTGCCCGGCCACACCCCCGAGCGCGAAACCGTGCTGCAAGCAGGCGAATTGATCACCCATGTCAGTGTGCCGCCGGTGGCGCCGGATACCCGTTCCAGCTATCTGAAGCTGCGCGACCGGGCCTCGTATGAGTTCGCCCTGGCGTCGGCCGCCGTGGTGCTGCAGGCCCGCGACGGAAACATCGTGGCCGCCGGCATCGCCCTGGGCGGCGTGGGCACGCGGCCCTGGCGCTGCCCCCGGGCCGAGCAACTGCTGGTGGGGCAGGCGCCCAGCGCCACGCGGTACCAGCAAGCCGCGCAGGCCGCCTTGCAGGATGCAGTGGCGCAAAGCGAGAACGGTTTCAAGATCGAGCTGGCGCGCCGCTGCCTGGTACACGCTTTGTCCACGACCCTGCCGCCGCAGTAAGGAAGCGCATCATGGATCACCTCCGCCTGATTCACCCCGACGCCATCGGCCAGCCGTATGCGCGTATCGACGGCCCGGCCAAAGTCAGCGGCGCGGCCGGCTATGCCGCCGATTTCATGCTGCCCGGCATGCTGTATGCCGTGCCGGTGTGCGCCACCATCGCCCATGGCCGCATTACCGGCCTGGACGCCGAAGCCGCCCAGGCCATGCCCGGTGTGCAAGCCGTGCTGCATCAGGGCAACCGCCCGCCGCTGTATCGCGCCGCCAGCGGCTCGATCGACGAAGCCCGGCCCCCGCTGGACGACGATATCGTCCGGTACTACGGCCAGTACGTCGCCCTGGTCGTGGCCGACACGCTGGAACAGGCCCAGGCCGCGGCCCACGCCGTGCGGGTCAGCTACGACGCGCGAACGCCCGATGTCTCGCCGCCCGGCGACGAAGACACACCCACCATTGAAAGCGAGCGGGGCGACGCGCCCGCTGCCTATGCCAGCGCGCCGGTGCGGCTCGATGCCGTGTATACCACGCCGGTCGAGACGCATAATTCGATGGAACTGCACGCCTGCGTGGCCGACTACGATGGCCAGGCCTATACCTTGTACGAAGCCAGCCAGGGCGTGGTGAACCACCGCGACGTGGTGGCGCAGATGCTGGGCATCGGCAAAGAGAACGTGCGCGTGATCTCGCGCTACCTGGGCTCGGGATTTGGCGGCAAGCTGTGGCCCTGGCCGCATTCACTGCTGGCGCCGGTGGCCGCCCGCTTGCTGGGCCGGCCCGTCAAACTGGTGATCAGCCGCGCCATGACCTTCAATAGCGCCGGCCATCGCCCGTACACCCGGCAGCGCATGCGTCTGGGCGCCACGCGCGACGGCAAACTGGTATCCCTGCAGCATCACTACCTTAGCCAGGCGTCGATACTGGACAAGTACCGCGAAAAATGCGGCGAGGCCACGCCCCGCATGTACAGCACGCCCAATCTCAAGGTCTGCTGGGGTCTGGCGCGGCGCAACGTCGGGGCGCCCACTTCCATGCGTGGTCCGGGCGCGGTGCCGGGCATGTATGCGCTGGAATCGGCCATGGACGAACTGGCCGTGGCGCTGGACATGGACCCGGTGGAACTGCGCCTGCGCAATGAACCCGGGCACGATGAAGGTGTCGGCTTGCCGTTCTCGTCCCGCCACTTGCGCGAATGCCTGCAGCAAGGCGCCGAGCGGTTCGGCTGGCAGCGGCGCCAGCCCGGTGTGGGCGCGATGCGGCAGGGCGACGAAGTGCTGGGGTGGGGGATGGCGTCATGTTCGTGGCTGGCGCTGCGCATGCCCACCGATGCCAGCGTGACGCTGCATGCCGACGGCTCGGCCCGCCTGGTATGCGCCACACAAGATATCGGCACCGGCACCTACACGGTGCTGGCGCAACTGGTCAGCGCCGAAACCGGCATCGGCCTGGACCATATCCAGGTGGGCCTGGGCGATACGCAGTTGCCGCCGGGACCGGTCTCGGGCGGTTCGGCCGCCACGGCTTCGTTCATTCCCGCCGCGCTCGAAGCCACCCGCAACGCAGTGCAGGCCGCCTGCAAGCTGGCCGTGCGCCCGCAAGGGCCTTATGCCGGCAGGCAGGCCAAAGAGCTGGCCATGCGCGCAGGCCGCATCCGCGTGGCCGCGGACAGCGCCGACACTGGCGTGCCGCTGGCCCAGGTGCTCGAGGCGGCCGGCGTGGCCAGCGTATCGGGCGATGGCCACGCCGGCAGCGGCAAGGCGCTGAAGAAGCAGTACTCGATCAATTCCTATGGCGCGCATTTTGTCGAAGTCGCCTGGCACGCGGCCACGGCGCGGCTGCGGGTATCGCGCGTGGTAACCGTGATCGACGGCGGGCGCATCATCAATACCCGCACTGGACGCAACCAGATCGAAGGCGCCATCGTCATGGGCGTGGGCATGGCAATGCTCGAGCACACACACTACGACAGCCGCTCGGGCGCACCGGTCAACAGCAATCTGGCCGACTACATTGTCGCCACGCACGCCGACGCGCCGCGGCTGGACGTCAGCTTCCTGGACTACCCCGACTACATCTGGAACGAGATCGGCGCGCGCGGCATCGGCGAGATCGGCCTGGCCGGCATCGCCGCCGCCATCACCAACGCCGTCTATCACGCCACAGGCGTGCGCGTGCGCGATTTGCCCGTACGCATCGAAGACCTGCTATAAGCCGCTTTACCAGTGCACGCCCAACCCGGTGCTGTAGATCGACTCGTTCAGGCTTTCGAATGTGCTGCTGACCTGGTTGCGGGCGTACTTCAGGTACAGCGACATCCAGCTGTTCACGTTGTAGCGTATGCCGGCCTCGCCATTGACGGCTATCCGCGCATCGCCCTCCAGCGGCCGCATCAGTTCCCCCTTGGTGAACAATTCGAATTCCTTGCCGCTGAAGTACCGTACATAGTCCCAACGCAGGCTGGCGGCATATGCCGCATCGGTGCTGCCGTCGCTATAGCCGTAGTGCACCTTGCCCAGCAGCGCCGACATCGAGAATGCCCCCAGTTCGTTGTCCCAGAATTGGTAGCCTGGTCCGGTACCGTAGGCGGTCTGGCGGTTCAGGTCTTCTATCCAGTCGCGCCGGTGCATCAGGCGTACTTGCCAGAACGTCTGGTCGGTCAGGAAGCGGTCCAGCGTGTAGTCCATGCCGTAGTTGTTGGTATTGACGCTGTTGTCTTCCGCGCTTTTCAGATAGGCGCCATTGAACTGGTGCCGCCACAGGCCGTGCCGTATCGTGGTGGCCAAGGTGGCGGAAAAATCCTGCGTGTCGTCCGAGGCCGACTTTTGCGTGGCGGCCAGGTCCACGTGCCCTGTCACCGAAGTCTCGCGCAGAAAAGGACGTGGCCGCACCACGCTTTCCAGCGAAGCTAGCGGCACATCCTGCTGCACCGGTTCGACCGCATCCGCATCGCGCCGCACACCATCGAGCACGACTGTGCCCGGCTGGGCGCCGACCAGCTTGGCGCGGTAATCGCGCGTGACCGACGCGTCGCGTATGACCAGGGGCGTGTCGCTCTGCAAGGTCTGCACGTGGCTGAACACAATGCGCAGGTCGCCGCCGTAGTCGGTATGGAGCAGCAGATAGCCATCGTCCAGCGACTGGATCGTGCCGGTCAGGCGGTCGCCGTTATTCAGCCAGACGGTATCGGCGCAGGCCGGGCCGGCCGCCAGGGCCAGCGCCAGCGCGATCAGGCGCCAGCAACGGGAATACAGGGGTCGTGGGGCAGTCGATATGGGTCGGGACATGGACGGCGGGTGGCATGGCAAGCCCCAATCCTAAACGCACCCGCCCCCGGGCTGTGTGACCGTTCTTGTCCGCAAGAGATCAGCTTTTACGGAGATCCCGCCATGTTGAGCATACGCGGCCGGAAGGCCTCGGCAAGAACATCACTGCCTTGCTGCGCCTGGCACGCGGCATCGGCCGGCTGGCGGCGAACTACACCGTGTCCGTACCCGAAGCCTGAGGTTCCGGCGGGGGCTGGCCCTGGGCGCGGCTGCCGAAGCGCTCGGCAAACTGGCGCGTGAACACCGCGCCAAAGAAGAAGATCTGCGCGGAATAATAAATCCACAGCAGCAGCGCGATCAGCGAGCCGGCCGCCCCGTAGGCCGAGACTGTGCCGCCGCGGCCCAGGTACAGGCCTATTCCCCATTTGCCCACCAGGAACAGCGCAGCCGTCACGATGGCGCCCGGGATCACATCGCGCCACGGAATGGTGATGCTGGGCAGAAGCTTGTACACCACCGCGAACAAGGCCGTGACCACGGCAAACGAGAACAGGTTCGCCAGCCAGCCGGCCACCACCGCAAACGTCGAGTTGGTCCACAATTCGCCGTAATAGCCCTTGGCGGCGCCCAGCGCCGCGTTCATCATCAGCGATATCAGCAGAAACAGCGCCAGCACCAGCACCAGGCCGAACGACACCATGCGGGTGCGCACCAGGCCTTGCAAGCCGGCTTTGCGCCGGTCGGTGGCATCCCATAGTTCGTCCAGGCTGGCCTGCAGCTCGGCAAAGGCCGTCGTGGCGCTAAAGAGCAGTACGGCAATCGACAGCAGCGCGGCAATCCATCCGCCGCCCGATTCCTGCGCGCTGGCCAGCACGGTCTGGATGACTTCGGCGCCGCGTGCCCCGGTCAGGTCGCGCACCTGGGCGAACAATTCCGAGCGCACCGCTTCTTCGCCAAAGAACAAGCCCGCCACCGCGATCACCAGGATCAGCATCGGCGCCAGCGAGAACACCATGTACAGCGACAGCGCCGCGCCCTTGCTCGAGGCCCGGTGGCTCGACCACTGCTTGGCCGATTCGACCAGCAGCCCGTAGATCTGCGAGGGACGCAGCATTTGCAGCAAGCGGGGCGGAATAGTCATGGCGCTCATTTTGCAGTCGGGATTCATGCATTGTAGGGTGGCTGCCGGCCTGCCCAAATAAAACACCCCCAAGGGCGAACCCTTGGGGGTGTCTGTCTGGCGTATCCCCGGTGCGACCCGGGGATGCTCGCAGCAGCGGCGCGGACTTAGAAGTCCATGCCACCCATGCCGCCCATGCCGCCGGGCATGGCCGGAGCAGCGGGCTTGTCTTCCGCCAGTTCCACCACGGCGGCTTCAGCCGTCAGCAGCAGGCTGGCCACCGAAGCGGCGTTCTGCAGGGCGGTGCGGGTCACCTTGGTGGGATCCAGCACGCCTTGTTCGACCAGGTCGGTGTACTCGCCGGTAGCGGCGTTGTAGCCGTAGTTGCCCTTGCCCTTGAGCACCGTGTCGACCACCACGCTGGCTTCTTCGCCGGCGTTGGTAACGATGATGCGCAGGGGTTCTTCGACCGCGCGCCGGATCAGCTTGATACCCGCGTTCTGGTCAGGCGTGTCGCCCTTCAGGCCGGCAATGGCTTGCTTGGCACGCAGCAGCGCCACGCCGCCACCCGCCACCACGCCTTCTTCCACCGCGGCACGCGTGGCGTGCAGGGCGTCTTCGACGCGGGCCTTCTTTTCCTTCATTTCGACTTCGGTGGCAGCACCGACGCGAATCACGGCAACACCGCCGGCCAGCTTGGCCACGCGTTCCTGCAGCTTTTCACGGTCGTAGTCCGAAGTGGCTTCTTCGATCTGGACGCGGATCTGCTTGACGCGCGCTTCGATCGACTTGCTGTCGCCAGCGCCGTCGATGATGGTGGTGTTTTCCTTGCCCACTTCGATGCGCTTGGCCTGGCCCAGTTCCTGCAGGCCGGCCTTTTCCAGCGACATGCCGGTTTCTTCCGAGAT
>DASPIV010000659.1:0-8184 GCA_035628955.1 Bordetella sp. | reverse complement strand
CAAACCGGTTTCCGTACCGCCGAAAACACCCGCGCGATCACCACCGGTCTGCGTTACGTCAATGGTCCCTTGAACATTGCGCTGTCGTATGATCAGCTGAACGCTTCGAGCAACCTGTCGTCCGCTGCAACCGACGCCACGCCGCGTATGTACGCTATCGGCGGTTCGTACGACTTCGAAGTGGTCAAGCTGGCTTTGGCCTATGGTCGCACCACCGACGGTTGGTTCGCCGGTCCTGGCGTCAATGGCAACTCGGCCATCGGCGAGGTGATCAACGGTGGCGACGGCATCACCAACGTGTTCGCCGACGGCTTCAAGTCGAACTCGTACATGGTCGGCCTGACCGCCCCCATCGGCGGTGCCAGCAAGCTGTTCGGTTCGTGGCAAATGGTTGACCCCAGCAACGACAAGTTGACTGGCGGCGACGAGACGATGAACGTCTTCTCGCTGGGCTACACCTACGACCTGTCCAAGCGCACCAACCTGTACGCCTACGGTTCGTACGCCAAAGACTATGCCTTCATCCAAGACGTGAAGAGCACCGCTGTCGGCGTCGGTATCCGCCACCGCTTCTAATCGGCTGCGGGGCGCAAGCTTCGCTTCGATCACCAGCGTGCAAGCGGGCTCCGGTCCGCTTGCAAAAAGCCACCCTCCGGGGTGGCTTTTTCATTCCTGCCATACGTCAACGGCCCTTCGTTTTCGGGGCTGGCGGTTCAGCGGACAGTCACTTAGCAAATGCTACAATCTGAAGGTTTGCGCATTTGACGGACGCCAGAATGAACTTGCAACAGTATTTTCCCGTCCTGCTGTTTATTGCGGTGGCTACCCTTATCGGGTTTGCCCTGCTGACAGCGGGGTCGTTCCTGGGGCCGCGGCGTCCTTATGCCGAAAAACTCTCGCCCTATGAATGCGGCTTCGAAGCGTTCGAAGACGCCCGCATGAAGTTCGATGTGCGCTACTACCTGGTGGCCATCCTCTTCATCTTGTTCGACCTTGAAATCGCCTTCCTGTTTCCCTGGGCCATCGCCCAGGGTTCCGTGGGCCTCGTCGGCTTCTGGACCGTCATGATTTTCCTGGCGGTCCTGACGGTGGGCTTCATCTACGAATGGAAAAAGGGCGCGCTGGACTGGGAATAACCCACGCCTTCCCGCACGCTATCAGAGACCAAAATGGCTATAGACGGCATCCTCAAGCAAGGCTTCATCACTACCAGTGCCGACAAGTTCCTCAACTGGGCAAAGACGGGCTCGATGTGGCCCATGACCTTCGGCCTGGCCTGTTGCGCGGTCGAAATGATGCACGCCGGCGCGGCGCGCTACGACCTCGACCAGTTCGGTATCATTTTCCGTCCCAGCCCGCGCCAGTCCGACCTGATGATCGTGGCCGGCACCCTGTGCAACAAAATGGCGCCGGCGCTGCGCAAGGTCTATGACCAGATGCCCGAGCCGCGTTGGGTGGTGTCCATGGGCTCGTGTGCCAACGGGGGGGGGTACTACCACTACTCGTACTCGGTCGTGCGTGGCTGTGATCGCATCGTGCCGGTCGATGTCTACGTGCCTGGCTGTCCGCCCACGGCCGAAGCGCTGGTCTATGGGCTGCTGCAAATGCAGAACAAGATCCGCCTGACCAACACTATTGCCCGCTGACCGCGCCGCCGCCGGCCGTGCATTTTGCCGGCGATGCCCGTCAGCATATCGGTTTACCTAAGCGACCATGACGATGACCAGGCTCGAAACCCTGAAACACAACCTGCAGGCCGCGCTGGGCGCGAATCTGGCCCTGACCGAGGCGCTCGGCGAGCTCACGCTGGAAGTCCCGGCCGACCAATGGCTGGCGGTCTGCAACAAGCTGCGCACCGATGCCGGCCTGAGCTTCGAAACCTGCATCGACCTGTGCGGCGTCGACTACCTCACCTGGGGCAACGGCACGCGCCACGTGGGCGAAGACAAGGTCGCCGGCGTGCAGCGCTCGCGCTATGCCGTAGTCGTGCACCTGTTGTCCATTGCCCATAACTGGCGCTTGCGCGTGCGCACCTGGGCCTCCGACGACGATTTCCCCATGGTTGGCTCGCTGGTCGACTGTTGGCCCGGCGTGAACTGGTTCGAGCGCGAAGCCTTCGACCTGTTCGGCATCGTGTTCGAAGGGCACCCCGACCTGCGCCGCATCCTGACCGACTACGGCTTCATCGGCCACCCGTTCCGCAAAGATTTCCCCCTGTCGGGCACCGTCGAAATGCGCTACGACCCCGAACAGAAGCGCGTCATCTACCAGCCGGTTACCATCGATCCCCGCGAAATCACCCCGCGTGTCGTGCGTGAAGACTCCTACGGCATGGGGCGTTAAATCATGGCAGAAATCAAGAACTACACCCTGAACTTCGGCCCCCAGCATCCGGCCGCGCACGGTGTGCTGCGCCTGGTGCTGGAACTCGACGGCGAAGTCATCCAGCGCGCCGACCCGCACATCGGCCTGCTGCATCGCGCTACCGAGAAGCTGGCCGAACACAAGACCTACCTCCAGGCGCTGCCCTACATGGACCGCCTGGATTACGTCTCCATGATGTGCAACGAGCACGCGTATGTCATGGCCATCGAGAAGCTGCTGGGCATCGAAGCGCCGCTGCGCGCGCAATATATCCGCGTCATGTTCGACGAGATCACGCGGCTGCTCAACCACCTGATGTCGCTCGGTTCGCACGCGCTCGACGTGGGCGCCATGGCCGTGTTCCTGTATGCCTTCCGCGAACGCGAAGACCTGATGGACTGCTACGAGGCGGTTTCGGGCGCGCGCATGCATGCGGCGTACTACCGGCCGGGCGGCGTCTACCGCGACCTGCCCGACGTCATGCCGCAATACGGCGACAGCAGTAAATACCGCGGCGAAAAAGACCTGCGCATCATGAACGATGCGCGCTCAGGCTCGCTGCTCGATTTCATCGAAGACTTCACCAACCGGTTCCCCGCTTGCGTCGACGAATACGAAACCCTGCTGACCGACAACCGCATCTGGAAGCAGCGGTTGGTGGGCATAGGCGTGGTCGATCCCGAGCGCGCCAAGGCCTTGGGCTTTACCGGCCCCATGTTGCGCGGCTCGGGCGTGGCCTGGGATCTGCGCAAGATGCAGCCTTACGAAGTCTACGACCTGGTCGAGTTCGACGTGCCCGTCGGCGTCAATGGCGACTGCTACGACCGCTACCTGGTGCGTATTGCCGAAATGCGCGAAAGCAACCGCATCATCCGCCAGTGCGTGGAATGGCTGCGCAACAATCCCGGTCCGGTCATGATCGAGAACCACAAGGTTGCGCCGCCCAGCCGTACCGGCATGAAAACCAACATGGAAGAGCTGATTCACCATTTCAAGCTTTTCACTGAAGGTTTCCACGTGCCGCCCGGCGAGTCTTTCGCATCGATCGAACACCCCAAGGGTGAGTTCGGCATCTACCTGGTGTCTGACGGCGCCAACAAGCCTTACCGCCTGAAGATCCGGGCGCCCGGCTTTGCCCATTTGCAATCGCTCGATGAAATGTCGCGCGGCCACATGATTGCCGATGCCGTCACCATCATCGGCACGCAGGACATCGTTTTCGGCGAAATCGACCGCTGATCCATCAGCCCGAACGCCCCGCATAACCCGGATTCAAACTATGCTGCTTTCCGAACAGGCCTACCAGAAAATCGACCGGGAACTCGCCAAGTTCCCGGCCGACCAGCGGCAGTCGGCCATCATGGCTTCGCTTGCCATCGCGCAAGAAGAAAAGGGCTGGCTGCCCCCCGAAGTCCTTGAAGACGTGGCCACCTACATCGGCGTGCCGCCCATCGCGGTGCAGGAAGTCGCCACGTTCTACAACATGTTCGATACCATGCCGGTCGGCAAGCACAAGATCGCGGTTTGCACGAACCTGCCCTGTGCCCTGCGCGACGGCGAAAAAGCCGGCGATTACCTCAAGCGCAAGCTCGGCGTCGATTACCGCGAAACCACGTCCGACGGCCTGTTCACGCTGGTCGAGGGCGAATGCATGGGCGCCTGCGGCGATTCTCCCGTGCTCATAGTCAACAACAAGCATATGTGCGTGCGCATGACCGAAGAAAAGCTCGATGCGTTGGTCCAGGGCCTGAAGGCACAGGGCAAAGGAGAGCCGGCATGAATGCGCCCGACCTGTACAAGCACCTGGCCCAGGGGCTCGATCCCAACCCGCTGAGCGACCTGTCGAATTCCATGTGCCTGCACGGCCGGCACCTGGGGGCGCAGATCCTGGCTGATCTCGACGGCAACAACTGGCGCCTGCAAGACTACGTCAAGCGCGGGGGCTACGAGGCCCTGCGCAAGATCCTGTCGTCCGGCATGAAACCCGAAGACGTCATCGCCGAAGTCAAGTCGTCGGGCTTGCGCGGGCGTGGCGGCGCGGGCTTTCCCACCGGCCTGAAGTGGAGCTTCATGCCGCGCGCCTTCCCGGGGCAGAAGTACCTGGTGTGCAATTCCGACGAAGGCGAGCCCGGCACGTTCAAAGACCGCGACATCCTGCGTTTCAACCCGCATATCGTGATCGAGGGCATGGCCATCGCCGCCTATGCCATGGGCATCAGCGTTGGCTACAACTATATCCACGGCGAAATCTTCGAAGTCTACGAGCGCTTTGAAGAAGCCCTGGAAGAGGCCCGTGCGGCCGGGTTCCTGGGCGACAATATCCTGGGTTCCGGCTTCAGCTTCCAGTTGCACGCCTTCCATGGCTATGGCGCGTACATCTGCGGCGAAGAAACCGCGCTGCTCGAGTCGCTCGAAGGCAAGAAGGGCCAGCCGCGCTTCAAGCCGCCGTTCCCGGCCAGCTTCGGCCTGTATGGCAAGCCCACCACCATCAACAACACCGAGACCTTCGCCGCGGTGCCCTGGATCATCCGCAACAGCGGACAGGCCTACCTGGAAGTGGGCAAACCCAACAACGGCGGTACCAAGATATTTTCGATCACGGGCGACGTCGAGCGTCCGGGCAACTACGAAATTCCGTTGGGCACGCCGTTCGCCAAGCTGCTCGAGCTGGCCGGCGGCATGCGGGGCGGCAAGAAGCTCAAGGCTGTCATTCCCGGTGGCTCCAGCGCCCCGGTGCTGCCGGCCGACATCATGATGGACACCACCATGGACTACGACGCCATCGCCAAGGCGGGTTCCATGCTGGGGTCGGGCGCGGTCATCGTCATGGACGAAACCCGCTGCATGGTGAAGTCGCTGCTGCGGCTGTCGTATTTTTACTTCGAGGAAAGCTGCGGCCAATGCACGCCGTGCCGTGAAGGCACGGGCTGGTTGTACCGCATGGTCCATCGCATCGAGCACGGCCAAGGCCGCCAGGAAGACCTGGATCTGCTCGACAGCGTGGCCGGCAACATCATGGGCCGTACGATCTGCGCCCTGGGCGATGCCGCCGCCATGCCGGTGCGCGGCTTTCTCAAGCACTATCGCGACGAATTCGCGCACCACATCGAGCACAAGTCGTGTGTGGTCCCGCAATATCTGTAGGTCTCAGGAACAGCAATGGTTGAATTAACCGTCGACGGCAATCAGGTCGAAGTCCCCGAGGGCAGCATGGTGATGCATGCGGCCCAGAAGCTGGGCCTGTATGTGCCCCATTTCTGCTACCACAAGAAACTGTCCATCGCGGCGAATTGCCGCATGTGCCTGGTTGAAGTGGAAAAAGCGCCCAAGGCGCTGCCCGCCTGCGCCACGCCTGCCACCAATGGCATGGTGGTGCATACCTGCTCCGAAAAAGCCAAGGCCGCGCAGAAGTCGGTCATGGAATTCCTGCTGATCAATCACCCCCTCGATTGCCCCATCTGCGACCAGGGCGGCGAGTGCCAGCTGCAGGACCTGGCGGTGGGCTACGGCGGCTCGGCTTCGCGCTATCGTGAAGAAAAGCGCGTGGTTTTCCATAAAGATCTCGGCCCGCTGGTATCGGCCGAAGAAATGACCCGCTGCATCCATTGCACCCGCTGCGTGCGCTTCGGCCAGGAGATCGCCGGCGTCATGGAGCTGGGCATGCTGGGCCGTGGCGAGCATTCCGAGATCACCACGTTTGTGGGCCGCTCGGTCGAGTCCGAACTGTCGGGCAACATGATCGACCTCTGTCCCGTAGGGGCGCTCACGTCCAAGCCGTTCCGCTACACCGCCCGTACCTGGGAACTGGCGCGCCGCCGCACGGTCAGTCCGCACGACAGCCTGGGCGCCAACCTGGTGGTGCAGGTCAAGGGTGACCGCGCCATGCGCGTGGTGCCCTTCGAAGACGAAGCATTGAACGAATGCTGGATCAGCGACCGCGACCGCTTCTCATACGAAGGCCTCAATAGCGAAGACCGCCTGGCGGCACCCATGATCAAGGGGGCCGATGGCCAATGGCAAGAGGCATCCTGGGCCGACGCGCTGCAGGCTGTGGCGCAAGGCCTGTCGCGCGTGCGCGACAGCCATGGCGGCGGCCAGATAGGCGCGCTGGCGGCCGAGTACGCCACCACCGAAGAATTCGCGTTGCTGGGCCGCCTGGTGCGCGCGCTGGGTTCCGAGAACATCGATTTCCGCCTGCGCCAGACCGACCCCGATTTCGACGCCGCCCTGTCCGGCGCGCCCTGGCTGGGCATGCCCATAGCCGACCTCGATTCGCTCGACCGGGTGCTGGTGGTGGGCTCGTTCCTGCGCAAAGACCACCCCCTGATGGCCCAGCGCCTGCGGCAGGCCGCCAAGCGCGGCACACAGATCCTGCTGGTCGACAGCGCTGCCGATGACCCGCTCATGCCGGTGACTGCGCGCCTTACCGTGGCGCCGTCGAGCTTGCCCTCGGCGCTGGCCCAAGTGGCGGTGGCATTGGCCCAGGCCAAAGAGCAGCCGGTACCCGCCGAGTTTTCCGGCATCACCCCCGACGAAAGCGCCAAGCTGGTCGCCGCCAGCCTGGCTTCGGGCTCCAATGCGGCGGTGCTGCTGGGCAACATGGCGGTGGCTGCGCCGCAGGCTTCGCTGCTGGCCGCCAACGCGCGCGGCATCGCCGATCTGGCCGGGGCACGTTTCGGCTTCCTGACCTCGGGCGGAAATACGGTGGGCGGCTATCTGGCCGGCGCCGTGCCGGGGCAGGGCGGCAAGACCGCGGCCGCCATGCTGGCCGAGCCGCTCAAGGCCTACATCGTGCTGCATGCCGAACCCTCGCTCGATGCCGATAACGGGCCGCAGGCCGTGGCCGCGCTGCGCGGAGCCGAATTTGCCGTCGCCCTGACGCCCTATGCTTCGGCCGCGCAAGATTGGGCCGATGTCATGCTGCCCGTTTCGCCGTTCACCGAAACCTCGGGCACGTTCGTCAACGCCCAGGGGCTGCCGCAAAGCTTCAAGGGTACGGTCGCACCGCTGGGCCAGACCCGTCCGGCCTGGAAAGTGCTGCGCGTGCTGGGCAACGTGCTGCAACTGCAAGGCTTCGAAGACGAAACCTCCGAATCGGTGCGCGATACCGCGCTGGCGGGCGGCGTCAGCGGCCGGCTGTCCAACGACATCAAGGCCGCACGCGGGCTGGGGCAAGCCGCCTCGGGCCTGGAACGCGTGGCCGACGTGCCCATTTACCGCAGCGACGCCATGGTGCGCCGGTCCGGTCCACTGCAGGACGCACCCGCTTCCCAACCGCCCACCGCCCGCATGAACGGCGCGACGCTGGCCGGCCTGGGCCTGGCCGCCGGGGTCAAAGTACGGGTTGCCGGCCCTGCCGGCTCGATCGAGCTTGAAGCCGCTCAGGACGATGCCGTGGCCGATCGCACGGTACGCATCGCGGCGGCATTCGAGCAGACCAGCGCCCTGGGTAGCGCATTCGGTGAAATCAGCGTGGAGCGTGCCTGACATGGAATGGCTCGATATTCTTGAAAGCCACGGCCAGGCCCTGCTGGGCCCGACGGTCTGGCTGGTGCTCTGGACGCTCGTCAAGATCGTCGTCATCGCGGTTCCCATCATTCTGTGCGTGGCGTATCTCACGTACTGGGAACGCAAGATGATCGGGGCGATGCACGTGCGCCTGGGCCCCACTCGCGTCGGTTTCCGCGGGCTGCTCCAGCCGTTCGCCGACGTGTTCAAGCTGCTGACCAAAGAAGTGGTGGTGCCTTCGCAGGCCAACAAGGTCCTGTTCGTGGTGGCACCGGTGGTGACGCTGATGCCGGCGCTGGCGGCCTGGGCCGT
>DASPIV010000658.1:0-2921 GCA_035628955.1 Bordetella sp. | reverse complement strand
GGGTACGCCGAGCTGCCTGGCAATCGCCTCCCAAGGCCGGGGCACGAGCGGCAGCCCATGCTGCAACAAATCGAGCAAGCGCTTGCCGAGTTCATCCATGACGGTCTCCGGGGGTATAGCGGCCGCCGCGCTGCTTGAAGGCTCGGGTACTGAACAGCAACTGGTGCGGCAGGGCTTCCAGGCCCAGTTGTCGCAGCAATGCGTCGATCCGCTGGCGTACTTCATCGCGCTGGCGGCCGTGCACCATGCAGAACAGGTTGTAGGGCCAGTCGGGTAGGCGACGGGGGCGTTGATAGCAGAGGTTGATGCCGGGTGCCAGCCCCAGGAGCCGGCCGGCATCGTCGACCGCGGCATCCGGTATGTCGATCACCAGCATGGCATTGGCGCGGAACCCCAGTGCGCGGTGATTCAGTACCAGGCCTACGCGGCGGAACAGGCCAGTGCTGTTCCAGTGCCGTACTTGGTCGAGCACAGCGGCTTCCGTGGCGCCGATCTGAGCGGCCAGAAGCTGATAAGGGCGCTGGGCCACCGGCAGGCCGGCTTCGAGCAGGCGGCGTAGCTGTAATGCCTGGCACCGCGCCAGCGTGGTTGATTGCGTCACTGCGCGGCCTCGAGAGGGAAACCCAGGTCGATGCGATAGGCTTGGACCATGGGCAGGTCCAGCGGCGCCAGGCCGGTTTCCGTGGTGATTTCTGAGAGTATCTGGTCGATGCGCGCGCGATTCGGCGCTGTGATGACGAACCATAGGTTGTACCGGTGCTCTCGCAGGTAGTTGTGATTGACTTCGGGATACTGGCTGACGCGATCGGCGATGGCCTGCACGTCGTGCGGGGCGGCGGGCAGGGCGGCCAGGGTACTGGCGCCGGCCCGGCGATGTTCGAAGACGGGGCCGATGCGGCCCAGCACGCCGGAGCCTTGCAGGTGGTTCAGGCAGTCCAGCACTTGCTGCTCGTCGCATCCCAGGGCCTGCGCCATTGCCAGATAGGGGCGCGCACACAACGGCATACCATGCTGATAAGCGTTGGCTATTCGCAGCGACAGTTCGTCGAGTACCGTCTCACAGGCCTGTTGCATGGGCACGGCTGGTAAAGAAAATGCCGCTGGGGCTGGCGGCGGGAAGCCGGGCCACGCGCTCAAGCCGGTAGGGGTCCCATACTTGCACTTCATCGCCATCGCGCACGGAAACCCACAACTGGTCGCCGCGCGCGGTGAATTCCATGTGCAGTACTGCGGGGCCTGGTTCCAGCGTGGCGACGACCTGCAGGCTTTCGGTATCGATGACCTGGAGAAGGTGGTTGTCGGGATAGGCAAAATTGACCCATACTTGCCGGCCGTCGGGGCGGGCCATGACGAAGACAGGTTGCCCTGCGACGTCGATGGCAGCGGTTTGCTGCCAGCTTCCGGTATTCATGACCAGCACCTGATGGTGGCCGACCGCGGGCACGAAAGTCTGGTCCCGCGCAACGGTCCAGCCCTCGAGGTGCGGCATCTTGTACACCGGCAGCTTGCGTTCGCCGCGCCCGTAGTGGCCGAGTACTCGCCGCACACCGCGTTCGGGGTGCCAAAGGTCCAGTTGGGCCATGCCGTTCTCGCCGAACAGGCCCGCCAGGTAGTAGCGGCCATCGGGCGTCAGCAATGCGTCGTACGGTTGGGTGCCGATGCCCGTATGGCGTGTGACAGTGGGCTTGCTTCCGTGGCTGAAGTCGGCGACCCAGATCTCGCCAGTATCGAACAGGCTGTATATGAAGCGCTGGCCGGGGGCGTCGGCCACACCGACCACGCGCGAGCGGCGTTCGCCGCCGGGCATCGGGGTGGCCGGAATATCGGCCACCAGTTCCAGGGTGCGTGCATCGAACACCTTGACGCCGCCCGGGTCGTAGTTGCCCACGGCAATCAGGGTGCCATCCTGGCTGATGGCTCCGCCGATACTGTTGCCACCTTGCAAGACCCGCCGGGCGATGCGCCGCGCCAACAGATCGACTTTGGTCAGGCCGCCGTCGCGGCCGAATACGTAGGCATAGCGCTGGTCGCGCGAGAACACGACCGAAGCGTGCGACAGGTCGCCCAGGCCCTGTATCCGGCCCAGGCTGGTGCGCGTAGTGCTTTCGACGATCTGCAAACTGCCGGTGCCGCGTTCGACCACGACGCCGAGGTCGCCGGTGCCGCGTAGCGGCTGTTGCGCGCAGCCTGCCAGCATCAGGCTGGCCAAAAAAGATGCCAGAGGTCGCATCATGGGGAAGGGTATCCTTGCAAAAGCCGGTCGGCCAGCCAGGCGATATCCTGCTCGTCGAGCAGGAGATCCCAGTTGGGCATGGGCGTGCCCGGACGACCAAGAGCGATGGTGGCGATCAGAAGATCGCGTGGCTTGCCGGCCAGCGCCTGGCGGGTCAGTGGCGGCCCCAGGCCGCCGGTCATGCGCAGGCCATGGCAAGAACCGCAGTCTTGCCGCAGCAAATGCTCGAGCTGGCCTTGCCGTAGCATGTCGGGCTCGGCCTGGGCGGAACCAAGCAAGGCACACGACACCAGGATGCCAGCCAGGCCGGCTGTTGCGGAAGAAAGGCGTGCCATGGTCTTGCCGTCAGGGGGCCGCGGGCCTACTGGCGATCCGCGGTGATATCGGCCGCGGCGTCGATGCCGAGGTGGTAGCCCAGCGATACGTGGTGATAGCGTCCGGCGCTGTTGTCGTCATGGATGGCCAGGCCGAAGTTGTATGTCTTGCCCGGTTCGAGCCGCACGTCGCCTGTACCACCGGCGAACTTGCGCGTGAACTCCACCGTCCAGGTATCGCCCTGGAGCTTGCCTTGTGCCCCCACCAGGGCCTGGCCGCCTTCCATGACGCGCTCGGTGGCGATATGACCATCGTAGGCCTTGTTCTGGCCGCTGCGCCACTGGTTCAGGTCGTAGAAGATGCCGTCGGCCAG
>DASPIV010000657.1:0-6682 GCA_035628955.1 Bordetella sp. | reverse complement strand
GGCGGCGCTGGGTTGCCAGACTCTGCGCATCGGCACCGACGGCGCCCTGCAAGACGCGCCGGCCGGCCGCTATGCCGTCTTGAATGCCCTGCCTTTTCACCACGCCGTTGCCGTGGCGGGGTTATGCGCCCGCCAGGGCGTGCACTATTTCGACCTGACCGAAGACGTGGCCAGCACGCATGCCATCGACGCGCTGGCGCAGGATGCCCGCGCGGTGCTGATGCCGCAATGCGGCCTGGCGCCGGGCTTCATCGGCATCGTCGGCAACGACCTGGCGCGCCGCTTCGACAGCTTGCTGGACCTGCGCATGCGGGTAGGCGCGCTGCCGCGCTATCCCACCAACGCCCTGCGCTACAACCTGACCTGGAGCACCGAGGGGTTGATCAATGAGTACTGCAACCCGTGCGAAGCCATTGCCGATGGGCAGTTGGCCAGCGTGGCACCGCTCGAGGGCTATGAAACCTTTGCCCTGGATGGCGTCGAATACGAGGCCTTAAATACCTCGGGCGGGTTGGGCACCTTGCCCCGGACCCTGGCGGGCAAGGCCCGCAACGTCGACTACAAATCGATACGCTACCCGGGCCACTGCGCCATCATGAAACTGCTGCTCAACGACCTGCGCCTGCGCGACCGCCGCGAACTGCTGCAAGACATCCTGGAAAACGCCATCCCCGCCACGGGACAAGACGTCATCGTCATCCTGGCGGCCGCGTCGGGCTACCGGCATGGGCAACTGCTGCAGGAATCGTATTCCACGCGCATCTATGGCGATACCGTGGACGGCCATGCCCTGAGCGCCATCCAGCGCTCGACGGCGGCCGGCATCTGCACCGCACTGGACCTGGTGGCGCAGGGCACACTGCCGCAGCGCGGCTTCGTGGGCCAGGAACGCATCGCCCTGGACGCGCTGCTGGCCAACCGCCACGGCCGTATCTATGCCGGACAGCCCGTGCCCGACGCGCTGGCGGCTTGAAGCGGCCGGGACCGCCGACCGGCACTTGTATGGGCGGGCCCTAGGCCCAGCCTTCCAGCCGCAGCGTGGCGCGCACCAGGCGCTGTTCTTCTTGTTCGATCTCGCCCAGGCTTTGCCGCACGCTGTTGACGTGGTCGGTGGCGGCCTTGTGGGCCTGCTCGGGCAGCCGCCCGATCACGGCATCGAACACGCCCGCATGCTGCAGATCGATCTGGCGCTTGTGGGGCTCGCGGTGATACAGGTTATTGACGCAGGCAAACACCGAACCCAGCATCAGGTCGGTAAGCGATTGCAGGGTGTGCGTCAGCACCGGATTGTGCGAGGCCTCGCAGACCGCCAGGTGGAAAGCGTGGTCCAGGTGGGCATGCGTGGCGATATCGGTATCCCCATGCGCGGCAATCATTTCTTCATAGCGGCGGCGGATCATGATGAAATCGGCCTCGGTACCGCGTATGGCGGCCAGCCGCGCCGATTCGCCTTCGAGCAGGGCGCGCACTTCCAGCAGGTCGTACAGCGTGCGTGGCTGCGAATGGAACAAATGCACCAGCGGGCCGGCGTCGACATGGGAAATGGGCGCCACGAACGAGCCCTTGCCTTGTGCGGTGCGGATGATGCCGCGGGCGCGCAACAGCTTCAGGCCCTCGCGCAGCGCGGTGCGCGACGCGCCCAGCTTTTCAGTCAGGCGGCGTTCGGACGGCAGGGCCTGGCCAGCCTTGAGCACGCCGTCCATGATCAACCGCTCGATACGCTCGGCCACCACATCGGCCACTTGGCGGCCAGCGGCCGCGACATCCGTTTCCATGCTTGTTCCAACTGGTATGACCAGGTTGCACCGGCTTGTGCAGCCGATTGCCTTGCGGCCTTCAAGTAGCTGAAATAAAACCATAAAACTGACCTGCTACGCAAATCACGCAAAAATAAACTGGTATGACCAGTCGGCCTGCATATGGACAGGGCCGCCTGCAGCCCCGATCATGTGGGTTCGTCGTGCCGGTTGGGCCGGCCCGATTTTTCCTTTCCGAGATCCGCATGACTGAACGTATCCAGCAAGACGGCCTGCAAGTGGCGGCCGTGCTCCATCGCTTCATCCAGGACGAGGCCCTGCCGGCCGGCGGCATCGACGCTTCGCGCTTCTGGGCTGGCTTCGCGGCCCTGGTGCGCGATCTGGCGCCCCGCAACCGCGCCCTGCTGGCCGAGCGCGACAGCCTGCAGCGCGAACTCGATACCTGGCACCAGGCGCATCCCGGCCCGGTGCGCGACCTGCGCGCCTATCGCGCCTTCCTGGAACAGATCGGCTACCTGCTGCCCCAGCCCCAGGCGGTGCAAGTCGAAACCGCCCATGTCGATGCCGAGATCGCCGAACAGGCCGGCCCGCAGCTGGTGGTGCCCATGTCGAACGCGCGCTATGCGTTGAATGCGGCCAATGCCCGCTGGGGCAGCCTGTACGACGCGTTGTACGGTACCGACGCCATTCCGCCCACGCCGGGCGACACGGGCGGCGGCTACCACCCCCAGCGCGGCCAGGCCGTCATCGCGCGGGCACGCGCCTTCCTGGACGAAGCCGTGCCGCTGGCGCAAGGCTCGCATGCCGATGCCACCGGCTACAGCGTCGACAACGGCCAGTTGCGCGTGGCACTGGGGCAAGACAGTACCGGCCTGGCGCAGCCCGGTCAGTTCGCCGGCTATCAGGGCGACGCACAAGCGCCACGGGCCATCCTGCTCAAGCACCACGGCCTGCACATCGAAATCCAGGTCGACCGCGCCCACAGCATCGGCGCCACCGATGCGGCCGGCGTCAAAGACGTGGTGGTCGAAGCCGCGCTGACCACCATCATGGACTGCGAAGATTCCGTTGCCGCCGTCGATGCCGAAGACAAAGTGCAGATCTATCGCAACTGGCTGGGCCTGATGAAAGGCGATCTGGTCGAGCAAGTCGCCAAGGGCGGGCAAACCTTCACGCGGCGCCTGAACGATGACCGCGAATACTGCACGCCCGACGGCGGCAAGCTGACGCTGCACGGCCGCTCTTTGATGTTCGTGCGCAACGTGGGCCACCTGATGACCAACCCGGCCGTGCTCGACCACGATGGCCACGAAATTCCCGAAGGCATTCTCGACGCCGTAGTCACCACGCTGGCGGCCCGGCCCGACCGCGCCAGCCGTCGCAACTCGCGCGCCGGCTCCATCTACATCGTCAAGCCCAAGATGCACGGCCCGGCCGAAGCCGCCTTCGCCAACGAACTGTTCGACCGCGTCGAAGACCTGCTGGACCTGCCGCGCCACACCCTGAAAATGGGCATCATGGACGAAGAGCGGCGCACCAGCGTCAACCTGAAGGCGTGCATCCAGGCGGCCGCCGGACGCGTGGCGTTCATCAACACGGGCTTTCTGGACCGCACCGGCGACGAAATGCATTCCACCATGGAAGCCGGCCCCATGATGCGCAAGGGCGACATGAAATCCAGCGCCTGGATCGCCGCCTACGAACGCAGCAACGTGCTGGTGGGGCTGGATTGCGGATTGCGCGGCCGCGCCCAGATCGGCAAGGGCATGTGGGCCATGCCCGACCTGATGGCCGCCATGCTGGAACAGAAAATCGCCCACCCGAAGGCCGGCGCCAACACCGCCTGGGTGCCTTCGCCCACCGCGGCCACGCTGCATGCGCTGCACTACCACCAGGTCGACGTGCAAGCCGTGCAGCAAGAGCTCGAAGGCACGTCGCTGGCCAGCGTACGCGATGAACTGCTCGACGGCCTGCTGACGGTGCCGGTGGGCAACCCGGCCGACTGGAGCCCCGACGACATCCGCCACGAACTCGAGAACAACGCGCAGGGCATTCTGGGGTACGTGGTGCGCTGGATCGGCCAGGGCGTGGGCTGCTCGAAGGTGCCCGACATCAACAACGTGGGCCTGATGGAAGACCGCGCCACGCTGCGCATTTCCAGCCAGCACATTGCCAACTGGATGCGCCATGGCATCGCCACGCGCGACCAGGTGCGCGATACCTTCGAACGCATGGCCCAGGTGGTCGACCGCCAGAACGCCGGCGACTCCCTGTACCAGCCCATGGCGGGGCACTTCGATACCTCGGTCCCATTCCAGGCGGCCTGCGCGCTGGTATTCGAAGGCCTGGCCCAACCCAACGGCTACACCGAACCGCTGCTGCACCAATACCGCCTGGCGTTCAAGGCCCGGCTAGCAGCCGGCCACTGACGCCGGTCCATCCCCGCGTTCGCCCATAAGGGGAAACCTGGATAGGCGGCGCGGGGATTTTTGCGCAAATTAGCGTCTTTGATTTTTGATCAAAGATCCATATGCGTGGCCACCCCGAACTGGAACCGCTGGTCCATACCTCGGTCAACGAGGCCGTCTATCGCCGGCTGCGCGACCACCTGATGCGCGGCGACTATGCCGCCGGCGAGGTGCTGGGCATACAAGAATTGGCCGATGCCTTCGGCACCAGCGCCATGCCGGTACGCGAGGCGCTGCGCAGGCTGGCCGCGCAGCGGGCACTGGAACCGATGAAAAGCCGGTCCATGCGCGTACCGGTCATTTCGCGCGCGCGCCTGGAAGACATCCGCCGTGTGCGCGTGTTGATCGAAGGCACGGTAACGGCCTGGGCGGTCGAGCACATTACGGGCGAAGCGCTGGAAACCTTGCGCGGCCTGGCCGCGCAGATCGGCCAGTCGCTGGCCGACCCCACATCGGTACGCGACGGCCTGGAGAACAACCAGCTCTTCCACTTCACCATTTATCGCGCGGCCCAGTCGCCCTCGATGATGGCCACGATCGAAAGCCTTTGGCTGCAATCGGGCCCGTATCTGCGCGCCACGCGCGAACTGATGCATTCCGACGAGCGCCCCACGGCCGAGTTCCATGCCGCGATCGTGCAGGCCATCGCGCAGCGCGATGCCGACAAGGCCCGCCTGGCCATGGAGCGCGACATCTGCTGGGCGTTCGACAAACTGACGGCCCACCGCGCCATGCTGGCCGGCTGATTCACCAAGGAACCCGCGCATGTCATTGCATAAGCACCGCTCCCGGATGGTCACCGATGGCCTGACGCGGGCGCCCCACCGGGCCTTTCTACGGGCAACCGGTTTCGACGATGAGGCCCTGAAGAAGTCGGTCGTCGGCATTGTCAGCACGCAGGGCGAGAACACGCCCTGTTCCATGGGCCTGGCTCCCCAGGCGGACCGGGCCCGGCTGGGCGTGGCGGCCGCGGGCGGCGTGCCGGTCAGTTTCTCGACCATATCGGTGTCCGACGGCACGTCCATGAATCATGCCGGCATGCGCATGAGCCTGCTTTCGCGCGAAACCATCGCCGACAGCGTCGAGCTGGTGATCCGCGGCCATGCCTATGATGGGCTGGTGGCCTTCGCTGGTTGCGACAAGACGCTGCCGGCCATGATGATGGCCATCGTGCGCCTGAACGTGCCGGCGGTATTCCTGTATGGCGGGGCCACCTTGCCCGGCCATGCGTTGGGCAAACAGGTCACCATCCTGGACACCATCGAAGCCGTGGGCCGTGTGCAGCATGGCGGCATGACGGCCGCGGACCTCAAGGCCATGGAACGCACTTGTACGCCGTCGGCCGGCTCGTGCCCGGGCCAGTTCACGGCCAATACCATGGCCATGGTGGGAGAAGCCCTGGGCCTGTCGCCGCTGGGCACCGCCATGATGCCGTCGGTGTACAGCGAACGCCTGGCCATCGCACAACGAGCGGGCGTGCAAGTCATGCGCGCCCTGGCGCAAGGCGGGCCCCTGCCGCGCGATCTGGTGACGCGGGCCAGCCTGGACAACGCTTGCGCGGCGGTCGCCGCAACCGGCGGATCGACCAATGCCGCGCTGCACATTCCCGCCATCGCCCACGAAGCCGGCATCCGCTACACCCTGGATGACGTCGCCCAGGTATTCCAGCGCACCCCACTGATCGCCGACTTGCAACCGGGCGGGCGGTTCCTGGCTCGAGACCTGCACGAGGCCGGCGGCGTGCCCGCCGTGCTGAAGGCCTTGCTGGAAGGCGGCTACATCGACGGCAGCGTGCTTACGCTGGATGGCCGGCCCTTGGCCGAAGCACTGGCCGACGCGCCCGAACCCGACGGCGAAGTGGTGCGCCCCTGCGGGCGAGCCATTCATCCTTCGGGCGGGGTCGCGGTGCTGAAAGGCAACCTCAGCCCGCAGGGCGCGCTGCTCAAGATCGCGGGCCTGAAATCGCTGCAATTCTCGGGGCCGGCGCGGGTTTTCGAAAACGAAGAAGATTGCATGCGCGCCGTATCGCAGCGCACCTACCGCCCAGGCGAAGTGCTGGTCATCCGCAACGAAGGCCCCAAGGGAGGGCCGGGCATGCGCGAAATGCTCAGTGTGACGGCCGCCTTGTACGGCCAGGGCATGGGCGAAAAAGTGGCCTTGCTGACCGACGGCCGCTTCTCGGGCGCCACGCGTGGCCTGTGCATAGGCTACGTCGGCCCCGAAGCGGCAGCTGGCGGCCCCATCGCCCTGATCCGCGATGGCGATCTGATCCATATCGACGCCCAGGCCAACACCCTGCGGGTCGAGGTAAGCGATGCCGAACTGGCGTCCCGCCGCGCCAGCTATGTGCCGCCGGTACGGCCGCGCCTGGCGGGCGCGCTCGAGAAATATGCCGTGCTGGTGCGGCCGGCGCACGAAGGCGCGGTCACGCATTCGGGCGGCATGGAATGGCCTTAC
>DASPIV010000656.1:0-5725 GCA_035628955.1 Bordetella sp. | reverse complement strand
CGCCCTCGGGGCCATAGAAACGCCATTCGTCGCGGCCCGTCCAGTAGCTGTAGGCAATGATGGTGTGTACGGCCAGTTCTTTGGGATGCCCGGGATGGCCGCGCATCTCGATGTACTGGGGCGTGGCGCACAACACCATCCGCGTGGATGCCAGGCGGCGGCTGACCAGCGTGGAGTCGGCCAATTGCGATATGCGCACCGCCATGTCATAGCCTTCGTCGACCAGATCGACCACGCGGTCGGACAAGGTGATGTCCAGCGTCAGTTGCGGGTGCTGCGCCTTGAAAGCAGCCCAAAGGGCAGCCAGATGCCGCACGCCGAAGGTCAGCGGCGCGTTGATGCGCAGCAGCCCTCCGACTTCGCCGCTGCGACTGGTGACCTCGGTTTCCGCGTCCTCGACTTCGGCGAGCAGAGTCTTGCAGCGCTCGTAGAACAACTGCCCTTCTTCCGTCAGGGACTGCCGCCGCGTGGTCCGCTGCAACAAGCGGACGCCCAGGCGGCTTTCCAGTTCAGTGACGTGGCGCGAGACGCCTGCCTTGGACATGCGCAGGGTGTCGGTGGCCTTGACGAAGCTGCCGGCCTCGACCACGGCGGTAAACACCCGCATTTCTTCGAATCGGTCCATATTAATCACCATCCTGGAACAATGTATCCACAAATGGCCTGTTTATCTCGATCCGCCAGGCAATTAAAGTCTAGTCAACCGCCGCCCTTTATGCGGACGGCTTCAGCGGAGATTCTTTGCCATGCAAGCCCAGCCTACTCTTTCCGTATCCCACGGCGCACCCACATTCGCGTTGGAGCCTGGCCGCGCGGGTTCGCTGCTGGCCGCGCTGGGCCAGCGCCTGCCCGCCCCGCAAGCCGTGCTGATCGTATCGCCGCACTGGATGACCCGCGGCCTGGCCGTGACGGCCGCCGAACGGCCGCCGACGATTCATGATTTCGGCGGTTTTCCCGCGCCGCTCTATGCCTTGCAATACCCGGCGCCCGGCGAACCCGCCCTGGCGGCACGCGTAGTGGCGCTGCTGGGCCAGGCCGGCCGCCAGGCAAGCCTGGATCCGTCGCGGGGCCTGGACCATGGCGCCTGGGTGCCGATGCTGCATATGTTTCCGGCCCACGATGTGCCGGTCGTACAGTTGTCGCTGCCCGCCACACTGGACCCGGCGCAAGCCTGGGAACTGGGCCGTACCCTGGCCCCGCTGTCGGCCGAAGGCGTGCTGATCGTGGGATCGGGCAGCCTGACCCACAACCTGTATGAATTCCGTCAGCGCGATGGCGCCGACGAGCCGTATGTCAGGGCGTTTGCCGACTGGGCGCGCGCCGCCGTGCGCACGCATGACCGCGAAGCCCTGGTGGGCTACCTGGATACCGCGCCGCAGGCGCGCCGTGCCCACCCCACGGCCGAGCACTACCTGCCGCTGTTGATTGCCGCCGGCGCGGCCGCGGCCGATGCCGAGGTGGAAGTGCTGGATGGAGGCATCACTCATGGCGTGTTGTCGATGGATGCCTACGTATTCAATTCGCCTGCGGTGAACTGAGGGCGGCGGGCGGGGCGGCGGCATTCTGCCGCAGCCATTGCAGCGACTTCTGCCCGGCCCGGCCATCGGACGGCAGGCCAGCCTGGTTTTGCACGGTTTGCAGCGCCTGGCGGGTACGCGCGCCGATCAGGCCGTCGGGTTCGCCGATGTCAAAGCCACGCGCGATCAGCAGCGACTGCAATTCGCGCCGCTCGGCGCGCGACAGCCCGGGGTCGTCGGTGGGCCAGGCATGCGCGATCGGGCCGGCGCCACGCAGTCGATCGGACAGATGCGCAATGGCCAGGGCATAACTTTCGGCCGCGTTGTACGAATACACCGCATCGAAATTACGCGTTACCAGGAACGCCGGCCCCTGCGGACCGGCTGGCAGCAACAGGGCCACCTGGGTATCGCCAGCGGGCAGCGGTTGGCCGTCGGCGCGCTTGATGCCTTGCGCGGCCCAGGCCGACATGGGCCGCTTGTTGCGGCGGCCGGCGCCGCTGGTGTCCAGGCCCGCCGGCACACTGACTTCGAAGCCCCAGGACAGGTCCGGCTTCCAGCCGGCGCGCTGCAGGAAATTGGCGGTGGAAGCCAGCGCATCGGGCACGCTGTCGACCAGGTCGCGGCGCCCGTCGCCGTCGAAATCGACCGCCAGGCGCAAATAAGTGGACGGCATGAACTGGGTCTGGCCGAATGCGCCGGCCCACGATCCGTTCAGGCGCTCGGGCCGTACATGTTCTTGCTGGATGATTTTCAGGGTGGCGAAAAATTCGCCGCGGAAATAGGTTTGCCGGCGCCCGAAGCATGACAGGGTCGACAGCGAGGTCAGCAGCGGGCGGCCGCCCAGCTTCTTGCCGAAATTGCTTTCCACGCCCCATACCGCCACCACCGTGGCGGGATCAACCCCGAACTGCGATTGCGCGCGGGCCAGTTCGGGCTGCCATTGCCGCAGGGCCTGCTGCCCATCGGCGATGCGCTCGTCGTCGACCAGCGCGGCCAGGTAGTCCCAGATGGGGGTCTTGAATTCGGGTTGCGCGTCCAGCGAGGCAATGACGCTCATGTCGGGCGCCAGGCCCTGGGTATAGGTGTCGAACGTGGCGGCGGACACGCCTTGCTTGACCGCCTGGCCGCGCAGCTGTGCCAGGCAACCGGCGAACGCAGCCGTGTCGGCGGGAGCAGTGGCATCGGCGGCCACAGCGGCGCGCACGGCAGTTGCCAGCGTGACCAGGCAAAACAGGGGAAGTGAATATCGGAAGCTCATGGCGCGATTCTATAGGCAGGCGCGGGCTGGCGCCGCCCGGCCGCCCCGCGCTGTGGTATCGCGCTGTAACCGCCCGTCGCTTAGGGCTGCTGCAAGGCCCGCAGCTCGGCCTCGTCGAAGCCGGCCTGGCGACGCGCGTCCAGGTTGAACGGACCGCGCAGCTTCGGTGCACCGTAGCGGCGCGCCAGGTCGGTGTAGCAGGCCACCGGATCCAGGCCTCGCTGCGCGCACAAGTGGCGGTACCAGCGATTGCCGATGGCCACGTGGCCGATTTCGTCGCGCAGGATGATTTCCAGGATGGCTGCGCCGGCTGCATCGCCTGCGGCGGCCAGCTTGTCGCGGATCAGCGGCGAAGCATCCAGGCCACGCGCTTCGAGCGTGCGGGGCACCAGGGCCAGGCGGGCCAGCAGATCGCCGCGGGTTTTTTCGGCCATTTCCCACAATCCGTTGTGGGCCGGGAAATCGCCGTAGGCATGGCCCAGGCTGGCCAGGTGATGGTTCAACAGTTCGAAATGGTAGGCCTCTTCGCGGGCCACGCGCAGCCAATCGCGGTAATAATCGGCTGGCATCGCCTCATAGCGCCACAAGGCATCCAGTGCCAGGTTGATGGCATTGAATTCGATGTGCGCCAGCGCGTGCAGCAGCGCGGCACGGCCTTCGGGCGATTGCACGGAACGCTGCCTGACCTGTCCGGGCGGCACCAGCACCGGAGTGTCGGGCCGCCCGGGCAGGCTGGCGGGCCCGGCCAGCACGGCCTGTGTGTCAACAGGTGCGTTATCGTCGATGGCGCGTACGGCCGCCAGCTTGTCAGGCCAGGTGCGCGCCGCCAGCGCGGCCAGGGCCAGCCGGCGCAGGCCGGGCGGGGCGGGATCAGGAAGAGCAGCGGCAGTCATGCAATAGGAAGAGTCGCCAGCGGCGCGGAAAGAGCCTTAGACTTTATCATTGCGCCATGAGCCCCCCTGCCCGTCTCGGTATCGAAACTTCATTGTCCCAGGTGGACGCACGCCAATGGAATGCGCTGGCGGGTACGCAGCCTTTCGTGCGCCACGAATTCCTGGCCGCCCTGCACGACACCGGCTGCGCGGCGCCGGACACCGGTTGGGCCCCGTATTACCTGGTACTGCGGCGCGACGGGCAGTTGGCCGGCGCCGTGCCGCTATACCTGAAAGCGCATTCGCGCGGCGAGTACGTGTTCGACTATGCCTGGGCCGACGCGTTCGAGCGCCACGGCCTGCGCTACTACCCCAAGCTGTTGGCCGCCGTGCCCTTCACCCCAGTGGGTGGGCCGCGCTTGCTCGCCGCCCACCCCGATGACCGCCTGGAACTGGCGCGTGGCTTGATCGAACTGGCGCAAGGCCTGAAGGTATCGTCGCTGCATATCCTGTTTCCCGACGAGCAGGACCTGGCGGCTTTGCGCCAGGCCGGCTACCTGGTGCGCGAGGGCGTGCAGTTCCACTGGCGCAATGCCGGCTACGCCAACCTGGATGCCTTCCTGGCGGCGCTGAATCACGACAAGCGCAAGAAGATCCGCCAGGACCGCAAGAAAGTACAGGCGGCCGGCATCGAATACCGCTGGCTGCGCGGCGCGCAGATCGATGCCGACGCGCTGGCATTCTTCTATCGCTGCTACCGGCATACGTATTTTTCCCATGGCAATCCGCCCTATCTGAGCGGCGAGTTCTTCCAATGCCTGCATCGCGACCTGCCTGACGCGCTGGTGCTGATCCTGGCGCTGCGCGACGGCGAGCCCATGGCGGCGGCGCTGAATATGCTGGGCGGCGACACCTTGTACGGCCGTTATTGGGGTGCGCTGGATTTCGTGCCCGGCCTGCATTTCGAGACCTGCTATCTGCAGTCCATCGCCTACTGCATCCAGCACGGCCTGGCCAGCTTCGAAGGCGGCGCGCAAGGCGAACACAAGATGGCGCGCGGGCTGCTGCCCACGCCTACCTGGTCGGCGCACTGGATTGCCGACGCGCGCTTTGCAACGGCCATCGAAGATTTCCTGGAGCGCGAAACCGCAGCCGTGGACGGCTACCTGGGCGAACTCGAAACCCATACGCCGTTCAGGCGCACCTAGCGTCGGGCCGCCGGTGCGCGGCTACAGGAAGTGATCGAGCAGGCGGCGGCTGTGCCTGTCCAGCCCGGCCGCATCGCGCAGCAGGTAATGGATGCCGTGGCTATCCGAGATGAGCAGCGTCTGGCCGGCCAGGCGGCGGATGTCTTCTTCGCCCTTCAGGACGAACTCGGTAGGCCCGCGATCGGTATGCACGTGCCAGACCGACGGCGTGGCAAACGCCGACACGGCTTCGATGCGCATGATTTCCGGCATGAATTCACGGCTGGCCAGCGCCTCTTCGACCTGCTGGCGCATTTGCGGCGGCAGCGTATCCAGCGAATCGAGCCAGACCAGTTCATGGCCTTCGGCGCCAACGATTGCAACCCCTTGCGAGGGATCGCTGATCGGAAATGCCCGCACCGCCTGCACGCCTTCATGCGCCAGGCCGTCGGCCGACACGTAAACCAGTCGGCCGTGGGCATTGCGATACAGGTTGAAGGCGGGCAGCGTCATGGTGGGTTCGCGTGCAGGTTCAGCCGTGGGTCGCATCGTCGTCATCGTCGTCTTCGCCGTCATCGCGCAAGTCGGCCTCGCCGGTGCGCGCTTGCGCCTGGTACAAGCGATAGTAAGCGCCCTGGCGCGCCATCAGGGCCTCGTGACGGCCCTGTTCGACCACGCGGCCGTGGTCCAGCACGACCAGCCGGTCGGCGCGCCGCAAAGTACTCAGGCGATGGGCGATGGCAATCGTGGTGCGTCCGCGCACCAGGTTGTCCAGCGCCTTCTGGATTTCTTTTTCGGTCGTGGTGTCTACCGAGGAAGTGGCTTCGTCCAGGATCAGGATGCGCGGATCTATCAAGAGCGCGCGCGCAATCGAAATGCGCTGGCGCT
>DASPIV010000655.1:0-3550 GCA_035628955.1 Bordetella sp. | reverse complement strand
GAATCGGGCTCCGGTAAATCCAGCATTGCCCGCATGCTGCTTCGGCTGTTCGATGCGACCTCGGGCGCCGCCTATTACAACGGCGTGGATATTTTCCGGATGAACGAGCGGCAGATGCGCAAGTTCCGCCGCAAGGTACAGATGGTGTTCCAAGACCCGTTCGGTTCGATGAACCCGCGCATGACCGTGCACGACATTATTTCGGAACCCTGGGCCATCCATGGCGACATCCTGGCCAAGTCTCGCTGGCACGCCCGCGTGGCCGAACTGCTGGAACTGGTGGGCATGAAGCCGGATCACGCGCCGCGCTATCCGCATCAGTTTTCCGGGGGCCAGCGCCAGCGCATTGCCATCGCCCGGGCGCTGGCCAGCGACCCCGAACTGATTGTGTGCGACGAGGCCGTGTCAGCGCTGGACGTGTCGATCCAGGCTCAGGTGATCGACCTGTTGGCCGACCTGCGCACGCGGCTGGGGCTGTCTTATGTGTTCATCACGCACGACCTGCCCATCGTGCGCCAATTCGCCGACCGGATCATGGTGATGCAGCAGGGCAAGATCGTCGAGCAGGGGCCGACCTCGGCCATTTTCACGCAGCCCCGCCACGAATACACCCGCAGCCTGCTGGCGGCCACTCCGCAGCCCAAATGGCTGCGCGTGGACGAGCACGCCACCGGTGCCTGGCTGGCATGACCCCGCATACCGATTCTTCCATGCCTGATACCCGCCACGCCTATGAGGCGCTGATTGAATTCGCCCGGCGCTGCCTGCTGGCCATCGATGTCGATGCGCCTATCGCCGCCGTGGTGGCACGGCGGGTAGTCGATGCCGACCTGTATGGCCATGCCACGCACGGACTCGCGCTGTTGCCGCGCTACCTGAAAGAGATTTCCGAAGGCGCCACGCAGCGCCGCGGCGAGATCCAGCGCGTATCGGAGAAGGGCGGCTGCCTGCTGTGGGATGCCGCCATGCTGCCGGGCCACTGGGTGCTGGACCAGGCGATCCAGGCGGCGCTGCGGCGCATGCCCGACCAGGGAATGGTCAGCATCGCGGTGCGCCATAGCCAGCATATCGGCGCCCTGCAGGTCTACCTGCCCGACCTGACCGATGCCGGCTACCTGTGCCTGCTGTGGGCGACTGACACCAAGGTGCGTTCCGTGGCGCCGTTCGGCGGGCTGGACCCCGTGGTGACCAGCGAGCCCATTGCCGCCGGCATCCCCACGCGGGGAACGCCCATCTTGATCGACACCACCACATCGCTGACCAGCAACAGCTTCGCCAAGCAGGTGCAGGCGCGCGGCGAACGGCTGCCGTGGCTGGCGCTGCTGGGCGCGGACGGACAGGTGACCGACGACCCGGCCGCCCTGGCGACGGATCCGCCCGGCACTATCTTGCCGCTGGGCGGCATGGACCATGGCTACAAGGGCTATGCGATTGCGATGCTGGTGGGCGCCATGTCGCTGGGCCTGCCCGGGCTGGGCCGCTTGTCGGGCGAGAAGGCGCAAGGCTTTTTGTTGCAGGTGATCGACCCGGATGCTTTTGCGGGCCGCGAGATATTCCTGGACGAGATGCAGGCCCTGGCCGATGCCACGCGTGCCGCCCGTCCCATCGATCCGGCGCGGCCGGTGCGAGTACCGGGCGATGCGGCGCTGGCCCGCGCCGCGCGCCAGCGCCGCGACGGCGTGAGTATCGGCGCCGATATCCGTGCGGGGCTCGATGCCTGGATCCGGCAACTGGATGTGCCTTTTCCGCCGGCATTGCAGGGCTGACCTGCTACGGCCGCGCAACCCAGCCGCGCTGCTATTGAGATTGCGATGATCAATATTGTTTTCCACGGCCAGAACGCCACCACTTATCTACCGGATTTCCAGGCGGCGCTTGGATGCGAGGCCCGCGTCCGGATCCTGCCCGAGCGACTCGTAGAGCCCGCCGATATCCAGGCGTTTGCACAGGCCGACGTGATTGTCGGCAACCGGCTGGATGCCTCCATGCCCAAGCCGCTGCGCGTGCGCCTGTACCAGGTGTGCGCGGCGGGTTACGACCGCATCGACCTGGACGTGCTGCCGGCACAGGCGGCGGTGTGCAACTGCTATGGACACGAGCCCGCGATCGCCGAATACGTGATGGCCGCGATCTTGAATCAGCGCGTGCCGCTGGCCGATGCCCATGCCCGCCTGGCCCAGGGCGACTGGCGCTATCGTTCGGGCATGCCGGATGCGCTGCATGGCGAGATCGGTACGGCCACGCTGGGGTTGCTGGGCTACGGCCATATCGGGCAGGCGATCGCGCGGCGCGCCAAGGCGTTCGGCATGCGTGTGCTGGCGGCCAACCGCAGCGCGGTGGCGGTGTCCGATGAGGTCGATGGCTGGTCTGGCCTGGATGCGCTGCAACCGTTCTACCGCGCGTGCGACTTTATCGTGGTGTCCTTGCCCTTGTTGCCGGCTACCGAGGGACTGGTGGATGCGACGGCTTTTACGCAGATGCGTGCGCACGCGATGCTGATCAACGTGGGGCGCGGGCCGGTGGTGGACGAGCAGGCGCTGTACGACGCGTTGGCGGAAAAGCGCATCGGCGCGGCGGCCATCGATACCTGGTACCAGTATCCCGCCCGCCCCGGCGAGGCCGCCGCGCCGTCGCGGTTGCCGTTCGCCCGGCTGGACAATGTGGTCATGACGCCGCATATGTCGGCCTGGACCGACGGCACCATCAACCGGCGCGCGCGCTTGATGGCGGCCAATGTGGATGCCTGCGCGGCCGGCCGCGCGCTGGAGCACCAGATCCACGGGCCGACAACTTCGTAGAAGGCGCCGCCAGTCAAGCTGATTGAAGAGGCGGGGATCGTGATCGATTGATCGATCCACAGGCCGATGGCGCTCTGCCGGCGCCCCAGCCTTTGCCCCGCCCTTGGGCTGCGCCGCGCCGCTTCGATGAAGGTGCGGTTTTTTTTGCATGCTTCATTTGTCCTACAATATTAGGCTACAATTTTGAATTGCTAGGCACTGTGCGGCCTATCAAGGAGACACTCATGAATCAAGCGGGGCGGTTTCGGGCGCTTTGTCAGGCGGGCCAGATGATCGTGGCGCCGGGCGCCTACGATGGCATTACGGCGCGCCTGGTCGAGCAGGCGGGCTTTCCCGCGGTGTACATGACCGGCGCGGGCACCTCGGCCTCGCGGGGCTACCCGGATTTCGGCCTGCTGACGATGAGCGAGATGGCGGACAATGCCGGCATCCTGGCCCGTGCCGCCGGCATACCCGTGATAGCCGATGCCGACACCGGCTATGGCAACGAACTGAACGTTACCCGTACCGTACAGGAATACGAGATGCGCGGGGTGGCGGCATTGCACATCGAAGACCAGGTCGCGCCCAAGCGCTGCGGCCATCTCGACGGCAAGGAAATCATCAGCCGCGAAGACTACGTGGCGAAGATCCGCGCGGCGGTGGCAGCCCGCCGAAACCCGGATTTCAGTATCATCGCCCGCACGGACGCGCGTGCCGTCGACAGCATGGAGGAAGCAATCTGGCGCGCCAATCACGCGTTGGCGGCGGGC
>DASPIV010000654.1:0-2696 GCA_035628955.1 Bordetella sp. | reverse complement strand
GGCGTTGCTGGAAAAACACATCGACCGGCGGCTGGACCAGATCACATCCGCGATCCGCGAAGGGTACGCGCAGATTTACATGGGCTCCCACGCCCAGGCTGCCGCCTGAGTCGCGCTACCGTCCGGCCGCGTACTGGGTGGATGGCACGGCATCGACGGCCGGCGAGTCGCAAGGCACGCGTATGCCGTTCATCAGCAAATCCGCGATAAACACCGCCAGGTCGCGGCTGGTGGCCGCGCTTTGGTCCAGCATCGCGTAGCGTTCCAGTATTCCCACGAACGCCTGCGAGAACCAGAACGGAGACACGTCGCGGCGCAGCAGGCCGGCCTGCTGTTCGCCCTTGACCTTGAGGGCGATCAGGTCGACCAATTCATTCTTCAGGGCTTCGGCATTGGCTGATTGCTGGAAGCCGATCTTGGTCAGGCAGGGATTGTCCTGCAGCGTGGCAAGCAGCCCTTGCACGCTGCTGCGTACCCGCTCGTCGAGCCGGTCCGCGGGGGTGTCTTCGGGAATCGTGGCTTGTTCGACGGCGGCACGCACGCGCTTGCCAAACATCTCGACCAGTTCGTCGTACACCGCCTTCTTGCCGCTGAAATACTGATAGAACACCGCCTGCGTCACAGCGGCCTTCGCGGCCACGTCGAATACGCGGGTACGCTCGTAGCCGTGCTGCGCGAATTCTGCGCTGGCGATTTCAAGCAGTCGCTGTCGGGTGCGGGCGCCTTTGGTCAGGGGTCGCTGATGAACTTTCGCGGGTTCTGTAGGCACGTCGGACATGGGAAGCAGAATACAGAAGAATGGTACACGTTCGTATTACCATCACAGGCGTTCCGTGACGTTACCGCCGGTATATCGGGTCTCGCAGATACAAATTCATACAAAAAGAATTTGACTCACCTATCTATTGGTAGATAAGATACGCCTCATGGTTGGGAAACAAAGCAGTCTCTTCCCACCCGACGCGCCGAGAAGCGCGTTTTTCTGAACCCGATTATCTACCTACACATAGATAGTTCTACTGACTTTTCTTACCTACCCACGATCAGGAACCCGTCATGAAAACCTTTGCCTCCCTGCTGCTGATTTCCGCTTCCCTGGCCGGTACCGCCGCCTACGCCCAAGAACCCTCGGGTGAACTGGACTACCCGCCCACCATCAACCAAACCAGCTCGCTGACCCGCGCCCAGGTCGTGGCCGAATTGCAAGCTGCCAGGGCCGCCGGTGTGGTGACCTTCGGCGAAAGCGAGGAGCCCGCCACGCAAGTTGCCGCCAGCTCGGTTACTCGCGAGCAAGTCCGTGCCGAAGCGGCCGACGCCCGCGCCCATGGTTCGTACGCGTTCGGTGGCGAAGGCTATCCCAACACCGGCGCCTGATACCGCTTTTTATTTTCTTCGTTCACCTATCTATAAATAGATAGTTTTGCATACTGCCACTATTTTCTCTGGAGCATTGCCATGAAGACCCTCGTATCCGCTGTGATGTTGTCGATGACCATGATGGGCGCCGCTTATGCCGGCGAACCCTCGGGTGAACTGGACTACCCGCCTGTGCAGACCACCGCCAGCACGGTCACCCGCGCCCAGATCCAGGCCGAGTTGCAGGCTGCCAAGGCTGCCGGCCAGGTCACTTTCGGCGAACTGGAACAACCCGCCGCCTACGCTGGCGCCGGGTCCGTGCCCAGCCGTGCTGCCGTGCGTGCCGAAATTCAGGCTGCCCACGACAACGGTGCCGATGCCTTCGGCGAACTGGACTACCAGGCCAGCTACAGCCTGGCCGATGCGTCGCGCGGCTAAGGACGGCGTATGTTGTGCTCTGCGGCGCCGCCCTGCCCTTCGGCAAGGTGGCCCGCCTTGTTTTTCTTGACCCTCACAGGAGCCCATCAGCCCCTTTGACCACCCGGTAGTGTCCCGACCATGAACACCGAAACCACCCGCACACAGATCATGCAACATGCCCAGCGCCTGATCCAGGAGCGTGGCTACAACGGCTTCAGCTACCGCGACCTGGCTGCGCTGATCGGCATCAAGACCTCTAGCATTCACTATTACTTTCCGCAGAAAGAAGATTTGCTGCTGGCCGTTGTGCAGCACTATCAATCGCGCTGGCAGACAGCCATGCGGGATGTCGATGCCGGCCTGAGCGCCGACGCCAAGCTGCGCGACTATGTAGACGTGCACCGGCGCGCCTTTTGCGGCACCGAACGCATCTGCCTGGCGGCCGCGCTGGCGGCCGACCTGGCGTCGCTGCCCGCCAGTGTGCGGCAGGCGCTGCAGGACTTTTATCGTGCCAATGAAGACTGGCTGGCGCAGGTGCTGGACCAGGGCGCGCGTGAAGGCAGCCTGCGTGTGCCCGGCGACCTGCGCACGGCGGCGCGCGCCATGTTCGCGGCGCTACAGGGCAGCCTGGTCAGCGCGCGGCTGTTCAAGAACAGCGAGCGCGTAGAAGACTTGCTGCCGGCGGCGGTCAGCTTTCACGAATCAGCGTGAAAGAAAACTGGTAGCGGCCGGCCGGATGGTGCGAAGCCGATACTTCAACGACTTTGCCCGCCTGGTCGCGGTACTGGCGCAAGATGAACAGGCCCGGCGACTCGGGCGGCACGCCCAGTTCGCGCGCAATGGCGGGCGGAATCGCCCGCGCGGCGATGGTCTGCTCGACCGCCGCGATGCGCCGGCCATAATGCGCCTCGATCAGTTCC
>DASPIV010000653.1:0-2380 GCA_035628955.1 Bordetella sp. | reverse complement strand
TTCGCTGGGGCCAGCAGGAAGGCGGCGACCAGGGCAAATGGAACCTGGACGCCAAGGATGCGCAGGGCAACCCGGTGAAGCTGCGGATGTCGCTGGTGGGCAGCCACGACGAAGTGGTGCCGGTGGCGTTCCCGTACTTCGGCGGCCGCCAGCACGATTACTTTCAAGGTACCGACCACGCCGACGTGCTCGAGCGCAACATGGCGGTGCGCCGCCTGCAGACCACCGAAGGCGAAGTGCTGGCCGTGACCGTGTACGACCTGCTGATGGCCAACTACGGGTTGGACCGCGGCCTGGGCGGCGCCAACGTGGCCAGCTCGTATGACGACGACGTGCCCTATACGCCGGCCTGGCAAGAGCGCATCACGGGCGTCAAGCGCGACGATGTCATTACCGTGGCGCGGCAGTTCGCGCTGAACGCCGACAAGACCCGGGGCAAGTCCATGGTGATCCTGGGGGCGGGCCTGAACCACTGGTACCACATGGACATGGCGTACCGGGGCATCATCAACCTGGTGGTGATGTGCGGCTGCGTGGGGCAGTCGGGCGGCGGCTGGTGCCACTACGTGGGCCAGGAAAAGCTGCGGCCCCAGGCGGGCTGGACCACGCTGGCCTTCGGACTGGACTGGTGCCGCCCGCCGCGGCACATGAACGGCACGTCTTTTTTCTACGCGCATACCGACCAGTGGCGCTATGAACGGTTGAAGGTGTCCGAGATCCTGTCGCCGCTGGCCGACCCCGCGGCTTTCCAGGGGTCGCTGATCGACTTCAACGTGCGCGCCGAACGCATGGGCTGGCTGCCCTCGGCCCCGCAGTTGCAGACCAACCCGCTGAAGGTGGCGCGCGACGCGCGGCAGGCCGGGCAAGAGCCCGCCGCCTACGTGGTGCAGGCGCTGCGCGACGGGCGCCTGAAGCTGGCCTGCGAAGACCCGGACCACCCCGACAACCATCCGCGCAACATGTTCGTGTGGCGTTCGAACCTGCTGGGCTCATCGGGCAAGGGCCACGAGTACTTCCTGAAGCACCTGCTGGGTACCGAGCACGGCGTGCAAGGCAAGGACCTGGGCCAGGCCGGCGAGGAAAAGCCGCAGGAAGTCGCCTGGCACGACGAAGCGCCGCGCGGCAAGCTGGATTTGCTGGTGACGCTGGACTTCCGCATGTCGACCACCTGTGTGTATTCCGACGTGGTGTTGCCCACCGCCACCTGGTACGAAAAGAACGACCTGAACACCTCGGACATGCATCCGTTCATCCACCCCCTGTCGGCGGCCGTGGACCCGGTATGGGAATCGCGCAGCGACTGGGAAATCTACAAGGGCATTGCGCGCGCGTTCTCGGCCATTGCCGAAACCGAATTGCCGGCGGCCCAGGACCTGGTGCTGACGCCCTTGCAGCACGACAGCCCGGCCGAACTGGGCGACCCGTTTGCGGTGCGCGACTGGAAGCTGGGGCAGGCCGAGATGATTCCTGGCAAGACCATGCCGTCGATAGCGGTGGTCGAGCGCAATTACCCCGGC
Source organism: Bordetella sp. (assembly GCA_035628955.1). GTDB lineage: Bacteria > Pseudomonadota > Gammaproteobacteria > Burkholderiales > Burkholderiaceae_B > Bordetella_A. The sequence goes on along the minus strand of DASPIV010000653.1, from coordinate 863 downwards.
CTGTATAAGCAGTTCACCTCGCTGGGACCGTTGACGCGCAAGCTGGGCGTGGGCGGCAAGGGCATCAACTGGCAGGCCGGCGAAGAATGCGACCTGTTGGGGCAACTGAATTACCAAGTGGCCGACGAAGGCGTCAGCCAGGGTTTGCCGCGCCTGGACACCGACATCGATGCGGCCGAAACCATCCTGACGCTGGCGCCCGAGACCAACGGCCATGTGGCCGTGAAGGCCTGGCAGGCCTTGTCGGCCGTGACGGGGCGCGACCACACGCACCTGGCGCTGCCGCGCGAACACGAGAAAATCCGCTACCGCGACCTGCAGGCGCAGCCGCGCAAGATCATCTCGTCACCGACCTGGTCGGGCCTGGAATCGGATCATGTCAGCTACAACGCCGGCTACACCAACGTGCACGAACTGATTCCCTGGCGCACCCTGACCGGCCGCCAGCAGCTCTACCAGGACCACACCTGGATGCGGGCCTTCGGCGAATCTCTGTGCGCATACCGCCCGCCGGTGGACACCAAGTCGATCACACCCATGCTGGAAGAACGCTACGGCAACGGCAATCCGCAGGTGGTGCTGAACTTCATCACGCCTCACCAGAAGTGGGGCATTCATTCCACCTACACCGACAACCTGATCATGCTGACGCTGTCGCGCGGCGGACCGGTCTTGTGGATGTCCGAAAAAGATGCCGCCCGCGCCGGCTTGGTCGATAACGACTGGATCGAAGCCTACAACGTCAACGGCGCCCTGGTGGCGCGGGTGGTGGTCAGCCAGCGTGTGCCGGAAGGCATGACGATGATGTACCACGCGCAGGAAAAGATCGTGAACATGCCGGGCTCGGAAATCACGGGCGCGCG
>DASPIV010000652.1:0-4863 GCA_035628955.1 Bordetella sp. | reverse complement strand
GGCGATGCCTTGCGCCAGTCCTATGCGGCGGGCGGATTCGTGCTGCCCGCGGCTCCCAATACCCCCGCGATGCTGCAGGAACTTATCGATAGCGAAATCAAGAAATGGGGCAAGGTCGTGACTTCGGCCGGCCTTAAAGTGCAATAGCAGAACCAGGAGCTGTCCGTGTACCCGATTGATTTCTTTCTGCGGGCCGCGGCCCGTTTCAGCGAGCGCATTGCCCTGGATACGCCGCAGGGCGCGTGGACCTACGAGCGCTTGCGCAGCGAGTCGCAGGCGCTTGCGGCCGCGTTGCAAGCGCTGGACCCCACGCCGCAGAGCCGGGTGGCCATCTGTGCCGGCAACACGGCGCAGCATGTGGTGGCGCTGCTGGGGGTGATTGCGTCGGGCAAGATCTGGGTACCGCTGAACCACCGCAGCACCGCGCCGGAAATCATGCGCATCGTCGATGCCACCGAGCCCAGCATCGTGCTGACCGACGGCACTGGCGATGCGCTGGTGGCCGCGGGCCAGGCGGTGCACATTCACCTGGAGGGTACCGGCCATGGCACCCTGGCGGGCTTGCTGCAAGCCTATGCCGGCCGCGAACCGGTGCGTTGCGAGCCCGGCACGGACGCCACGCAGGCCATCAAGTTCACCGGCGGCACCACCGGGCTGCCCAAAGGCGTGATGCAGCCCTACCGGGCCTGGACGGCCGTCATCGTCAACCAGATACAGGCCTGGAAGCTGGGCAGTGAAGACCGCTACGTGGTGGCCGCGCCCGTGACCCATGGCACGTCGACCTATCTGCTGCCCGTGCTGGCCCAGGGGGGCACCCATGTGTTCCTGGAAGCATCGTCGCCGGCCACCATCACGAAGGCTTTCCGTGAGCGCGGCGGCACGCTGTCGTTCATGCCGCCCACCCTGATCTACATGATCATGGCCCAGCCTGGCGTGTCGCGTGCCGATTTTCCCGGTTTGCGCAACCTGATCTATGGCGGGGCGCCCATGCCGGTTGAAAAATTCGAGCAGGTGCGCGAATTCTTCGGGCCGGTGGTCGGGGCCACCTACGGCCAGACCGAATCCCCGCAGATCGTCACGGCCATTACACCGGCCGATCTGGCCGACCCGGCCAACCTGGGTTCGGTCGGCAGCGCCACGTGGTTCTCGGAATTCGCCATCATGGACCGCGAGGGCCGCCTTCTGCCGGCTGGCCAGGCGGGCGAAGTGGTGGTGCGCGGCGATCTGGTCATGACCGGCTACTGGCGCCTGCCCGAGAAAACGGCCGAGACCATCGTCGATGGCTGGCTGCACACTGGCGACGTGGGCGTGGTGGACCAGCGCGGCTACCTGACCATCAAGGACCGCCTGCGCGACGTCATCATCACCGGCGGCTTCAATGTCTATCCCATCGATGTCGAGAACGCGCTGGCCCAGCATCCGGCCGTATATGAGTGCTCGGTGTTCGGCATTCCCGACGACAAGTGGGGCGAAGCCGTGCAGGCGGCCGTGCAGTTCCATCATGGCGCATCCGCCGAACCGCAGGACCTGATGGCGTTTGTCCGGGACAGGCTGGGCCCGGTGCATACGCCCAAGCGCATTCACGTTTTCGACAGCCTGCCGCGTTCTTCGGTAGGCAAAGTGCTGAAGAACGTCGTCCGGGATTCCGTCATCAAGGAGATCGCATGAACCGCCCCGTTACCCGCCTGTGTGCCCACCATCTCGAGGGCATGTCGTACCGCGATGCCGACCTGGTCGAAGACCTGATCGGCAAGAAGACCTTTGCCGAAGTGATGTTCTCGCAAATTATCGGCCGCGACCCGCGCCCGGTAGACTTGCGCATCGTCGACGCCGTGCTGATCACCCTGATGGAACATGGCCTGACACCCAGCGCCATCGCCACGCGCGTGGTCTACATGAGCGCCCCGGAAAACCTGCAGGGCGCCGTCGCCGCAGGCCTGATGGCCGTCGGCAGCAGCTTCGTGGGTACCATGGAAAACTGCTCGCTGCTGCTCGACCGTATCCTGAAGGCCGACGACGCTCAGGCCGAGGCGCGCGCCATCGTGCAGGCGCATCGCGATACCAGGCAGCCCTTGCCCGGCTTCGGCCATCACTTGCACAAGCCCGACGATCCGCGCTCGATCAAATTGCTGGCGCTGGGCCGGGCCGAGCCCGACCTGGAAGGCAAATGGATCGGCGCGCTGGAACTGCTGGCACGCACAGTCGATGACGTCTATGGACGGCACATCACCATCAATGCCACCGGGGCGGTGGCGGCGCTGCTGGGCGAGATCGGCATCCCCACCACACTGATGCGCGGCTTCGCGGTCATCTCGCGCGCCGCCGGCCTGGTGGCGCACGTGGCCGAAGAGCAGCAATGCCCGTCCGGCCGCTTCATATGGGAAACGATCGACCGCGAGATTCCCTACGTGGGTGCGGGCAAATCGGCTCACAGCCAGGAGGGCTGACCATGGCGACATCCCGCCCCACGGCATTGGTGACTGGCGGCAGCGCAGGCATCGGCCGTGCCGTGATCGAAAGGTTGCTGCAGGACGGCTACGAGATCATCAATTTCGACCTGAAGGCGCCCGCCGCGTGCCTGGCGGGTGAAACACATGTGCCGGTGGACCTGTGCAGTGCCGAGGCTACGCGCCAGGCCGTGGCCGCGCTGGCGGCCGAACGCGAGGTCCTGTACCTGGTGAACAACGCCGGCACGGTACGTCCCGCATTGCTCGAGCACGCATCGCCGGACGACCTGGCGTTCGTGATGGCGCTGAATATCCAGGCCCCCATGTTGTTGATGCAGGGGCTGCTGCCGGGCATGCGCCGCCGAAAGTTCGGTCGCGTGGTGAATATTTCCAGCCGCGCGGCGCTGGGCAAGGCCGAGCGCACAGTCTATGCGGCCAGCAAAGCGGGCCTGCTGGGCATGACACGCACCTGGGCTCTGGAAATGGCGGGCGATGGCATCACGGTCAATGCCATCGGGCCGGGGCCGATCGCCACCGAATTGTTCGAGCGGGTCAATCCGCCGGGCGCGCCGCAAACCGAGAAGATCCGGGCCAGTATCCCGGTGCGGCGCATGGGCACGCCGGCCGACATCGCGCATGCCGCGGCCTCGCTGCTGGATGACCGCGCCGGCTTCATCACCGGCCAGGTGCTGTACGTGTGCGGTGGCATGACGGTGGGCCTGGGGGCTGCGGCATGAGCAACGATCTCGACCAGATGCAGGCCCTGCTGCCCGCCGCCAGCGCCCGGCTGGCCGGCAAAGTGGCCCTGGTGGCGGGCGGCGGGTCCAGTGGCCCGGGCTGGAGTATCGGCAAGGCCAGTTGCGCTACGCTGGCACGCCATGGCGCGATCGTATGCGTACTGGATGCCAGCCTCGAGGCCGCGCGGGATGCGCTGGCCGCGGTGCAGGCCCTGGGCGGACAAGGGCTGGCATTGCAAGCCGATGTGGCCGACCCCGCGGCCATGCAGCAAGCGGTACAGGCCGTCATGGCGGGCTACGGCAGGCTCGATATCCTGCAAGCCAATGCCGGTATCGGCAAGGTGGGCGGCCCCGAAGACATCGACATGGCCGACTGGGAACGCATACAGAAAGTCAACGTCGACAGCCTGCTGATTGCCAGCCGGCTGGTGTTGCCCATTATGTGCAGGCAGGGCGGCGGCGCCATCGTGACGGTGTCGTCGGTGGCCGGCCTGCGCTATCTGGGTTACCCGCATCTTGCCTATAACGTCACCAAGGCGGCGGTCATCCATTTCGCGCGCATGATCGCCCAGCAATACGCCGGGCAGGGAATCCGGGCCAATACCGTGGTGCCCGGCCTGATCGACACGCCGCGCGTGCGCAACACGGTGGCACGCATGTTCTCGGCCGACGATTTCGAGCAGGCCCGCGCCGCGCGCGATCGGCAAGTTCCCATGGGACGCATGGGAACTCCGTGGGAAGTGGCCAACGCCGTCGCATTCCTGGCTTCTGACGAGGCGGCCTACATCACGGGCACCGAACTGGTCGTCGATGGTGGGCTGATCGGCAAGTATGCCTAGGCCTTCGATTCAAGCAGCAAGTCATCGCGGCCGTGCGGTGGCTCGATCCCGTATGTAGATGAGTTCCGGCACAAGGTAATGGCAATGTTCCTATCTTAATAAGCCAATATTAAGCCTGTTATTTACAAACAGATCCGAAAGGGGAGCCAGCCAGTCTGGCACTATAAAACGCCCGCAATCTGGATCTATACATCTCTGAATAATTCCCCGCATGATGCGCTGGGCCGAAGTCCCGTCCACGCCTGCGCGCGCCTTGCGCATCACCTTCAAGAGTTGGAACAGAGACATCATGCATCACAAGCGGATCGCGACTCGCAATCGCGCTGACGGCCAGGCATCGTCAAAGAGAAAAGAACGCGTCAACGGGCGCATCAGGCCGGCTGGGCCGACGTTGCATCCGGTCGACCAACGCCCGGCGCTTGCGGCAGCCCCGCAGGCCTTGCCATTCAGGGCTGGCCTGGCTGTCGGGCTCCTGGGCGCCGCCGCATGGACGATATTGCCCTCGCACGCACTGGCGCAATCGTGCGGCATGCAGGGCAGCATCTACACCTGCAACTATTCGGGTACGTCCACCGCTTACAACCTTTACACCGGGTCGCCCGATGCGTCGCCCATGGTGGTGACTACCTCCGGCAACGTGGTGATGTCTGTGCGGCCCGGCCAAGGTACTGGCTTGAACTTCGGCGCCTTCGGGGAGAATTCTTCGGGCGGCAACGTTTACGGCTTGCAGTTCAACAATACCGGGTCGATCACGCTCAATTATGGATCGGGATGGGATTTGAATCCGTATGGCATACAGGCTTCGCTTGGTGGAGGAAGTGGCAATCCCGGAGGCCTGAG
>DASPIV010000651.1:0-4198 GCA_035628955.1 Bordetella sp. | reverse complement strand
CCGATCCAGTAGATGGAATCGGGGCCGCTTTCCTTGCGCAGTTGCATCAACTGGGCGCTGATCTCGTTCAAGGCGGTATCCCAGCTGATGCGCTGGTATTTGCCGTCGACCAGCTTCATGGGATAGCGCAGCCGGTGTTCGCCGTGTCCGTGCTCGCGTACCGCGGCGCCCTTGGCGCAATGCGCCCCCAGATTGATGGGGGAATCGAAGACCGGCTCCTGGCGCACCCACACGCCGTTCTCGACGACGGCGTCGATGGCGCAACCTACCGAACAGTGCGTACAGACCGTGCGATGCACGGTGGTCTTGGTGTCGCCGATGGCGATCTTGGGTGCGTCGGCCGCCCGCGCTTGCTTGACCAGCGCCAGCGGCGCAGCCGCCAGGCCCGCCCCCACGCCCACGCCGGACCGGCGCAGGAACGTGCGGCGATCCATGGTAGGCAGGGCCTGCGACATACCGCGCCGCAGGCTTTGCACGAAAGTCGATTCGGCCGTGGCGTCGCGGGCGGCACCGGTTTTCTTGGTAAGCAGCATGCCAGGCTCCGTCAGACGAGAGTGGTCTTGTAGTACCGCTTGACGTGTTCGCTAAGGCGATAGCCGCCGCCCCGTTCGGGCACGGCGGGAGCAACGGCGGCGGACTGCGACGGCGCAGCGGCGCCCGGCAGGGTGGCCGCACCAACGGCCGCGACACCCGCACCGGCGGCGCCCGCGAGAAACACCCGGCGTGCAAGCCGAGGATTTGTATTTGTCTTGGGCATGTCCGTCTCCTCCGGGGCAGTCAGATATGAAATGCTTTGCATACTGTACCCCCACACTTGACTTCGGGCAATGTCCCCGAATTTTGTGCAACCCTGGAAAACTGCGCCGCTTCAAGAAAGCATATCGAAACCTTGCGCTTCGACCTGGACGAAATCACGGATGAAGTCGGCAGCGCGCGCATAGAACCGCGCCGCTGGCTGGGCGACGATTGCATCGCACAAATCGGCGGCCCAGGGTTGGATATGCGCGCCGAAGAAATCGCGCTGGCGCGCCAGGCCGGCCGGTTCGGCGCCGGTTCCGGCGATCAGCAGCCGCATGACTTCGCACAGGCAGGCGATGTGGTCTTCGGTGTCGGATATTGCCGGATCGCGCGCCAGGCCCAGCGCGGCCAGGTCGTCGCGCAGCCGGACCAGGGGCTTCTCGTTCAGGAAGCCCGCCAGGTAGCGCGAACCGAATAGATAGACCTCGGGTTTGCCCACCCCGCCGAACAGCGCGTCGTACTCGGCCTGCACGGCGCCAGCGTCCAATTCGCTCGCACTGGCGACCAGCGTGTTCCAGGATGCTTCCAGCACGCTGCCGGGCGCGGCGGCGGGCGCATCGCGCAGCTGCGCCAGCAGTTCTGCCGACGGCGCGTAGAACAGATGCGCCAGCAAGCCATAGATTTCGGCGCGCGCGGCGTCTTCGTCGAGACCTGCGGGGGCCATGGCGGCGGGCGGCACGGTAGCGTTCATAGGTCAGTGATGCGGGTTTCGTCGGGCGATGAATACAGGTCGACCACGCGGCAATCGCCGCACATCTTCAGGCGTTCGAGCGCCGCGCCCTGGAACATGGCGTGGCCGCCCAGCCGCTGCAGCATGGCGTCGATGCCTTTCTGGGTGCCGAATGCCTTGCTGCAGCGCACACAATGAAATGGCTGAGTCTCATTGAGCACCACCGCCTCTTTGCGGCGCTCGGACAGCAGCAGGCGCGGCACCAATTGAATGGCATCTTCCGGACAGGTTTTTTCGCACAAGCCGCATTGCACGCAGTTTTTTTCGATGAAGCGCAGTTGCGGCAGCTGCGGGTTGTCTTGCAGCGCGTTGGATGGACAGGCGCTGACGCAGCTCATGCAGAGCGTACAGGCCTGGGTAACGACCACTACCGCGCCGAACGGCGCCCCCGTGCCGGGCAGACCGCCGGGCAGGGGGATGGCCGGCGGTAGCGGCCCGGGCGCGTGCGCCACCAGGTGGTCCAGGGCCAGCGCCAGGGTGGCGCGCTTTTCGGGTGGCGCCGCAAAACGCGCCGTCTGCGCGGGCACGCGGGGCCGCTGCGCCGCCAGGTGCTGCAGGCGGGCGTCGAGCGCTTCGGGCGTATCGGCGCGCAGCAGGTGCAGGTGCAGGCCTTCGTAGCCCAAACCGCTCAGAATGGCCTGGGCCGTTTCCATTTGCGCGCCCAGTCCATCGAGGTACTGCGGCGCTTCTTCGTCGGTAACCAGTACGGCCACCTGCGCCGCGCCGAACGCGATGGCGGCCAGCCACAGGTCGGGCCCCAGGCTGGCGGTATGCCACAACGCCATCGGGATCACGTTGGCGGGTACGCCGTGCGCCTGTTTCAATTGCGCGGCACGGCCCAGCGTTTCGACCAGGCGCTGGCCGCCCTGCTGGCTGTGCAGCAGCAGCACGGCATCGCGCCCGCCCGCCTGCGCATAGGTCGACAGCAAGGTACGCAGCTTGCGGCCCTGGTCGGGATTGCGCGGGTACGTGTAGGCCATGGCGCCCGTGGGGCACACGGTGGTACAGGCCCCGCAGCCGACGCACAGGTGCGGGTCGACCACGACCTGCTGGCGGTGCGCGTCGCTGCGGATGGCCTCGGCCGAGCAGACATCGACGCAGGCACGGCAACCGACGGTTTCATTGCGACTGTGGGCGCACAGCGACGCCTTGTAATCGAAGAATCGGGGTTTCTCGAACTCGCCCACCATGTCGCGCAACTTCAGCAAGGTGCCAGGGTCGCGGCCGTCCCAGGTGAAATAACCCTGCGGCGGTTCGTGCTGGCGCAGTTGGGGCGTGGCGCCCAGGTCCAGCACCAGGTCGTATTGTTCGGTGTGGTGGCGGGGCGGGCGCTGGAAGTCGATGGCGCCCGCCACCGTACAGGACGCCACGCAATCGCGATGCGAGGTACATCGCCCCAGGTCGACCTGGTAATCAAGGCCGATGGCGTCTTCGGGGCAGGCGGCCAGGCAGGCGTTGCAGCGGGTGCACAAGTCCAGGTCGATGGGGTTGTTTTGCGACCAGGCCAGCTCGAACGCACCCAGGCGGCCCTGCAGGCGGTCGAGCTTGCCGGCCAGCACCGGATAGCGGCGCAGCTGCGTTCCGCCATCGCGGCCTTCGCCCTGCACGAACAAGGTGACCTGCAATGCATCGTCGAGCAGGGCGGCGGCTTGCTCGGCGCGGTCGAGCGGCCCGATGATCAGCAGGCGGCCCGCGCTGCGATACGTGACCGTGGCCACCGGATCGGGCTCGGGCAAGTGCGCGGCCGCAAGCAAGGCGGCCAGCTTGGGCATGGCCTGGGCGGCATCGCGGCTCCAGCCGCCGGTTTCCCGGATATTGACGAAGCGCACCGGCGCCAGCGCGCCTTCGGTGGCGCGGCCCAGTTCGCCGAACAAACGCGCTTCTTGTGTACAGGCCACCACCACGGGTTCGGTACCGCGGATGGCCTGCTGGAAATCGCCCGCCTGGCTGCGGCACAGCAGCGAATGCGGCGCCAGCGATTCGCCCAGCGCACGGCCCAGTTCATCGGGGGCCAGCGGCATGGTGCGGTTGCAGTCGCAGATCAGGGTGGTCATGGATGCGCTTGCATGCGTGAGATCAGCCTTGCCGCTGCGCGGACGCGCAACCCGGCAAGGCAGAGGGCGGATCAGGATCAGGACGGATGTCGGGATGGATATCGACATCGGGCGTGGCCGACGCGCCGGCCGCTGGCGGCAACGCGTCGTGGGAAGGCTGTTCCCCGGGCGGCGGCGCAGCGTCCTGGTCAGGCAAAGGCGGCTGGCCCGCCGTGTCGTCGGCGGGGTCGAACATCGCCAGCGCCCGCGCACTGGCCAGGCGGGCCAGCATGGACGCCGGCAGCGCTTCCATGTTCGAGTAGTCGTCGATGTAGGTGTCCAGCCCGTCCATCACGTTGTAGCGCGGGTCGGAGAACAGCTTCTTCAACGCCGCGTTCTTGACGTCGGGCGCCACTTGCCGCGCCACAAAGGGCGCGAAATCGGATTCGGGCGTCAGCGCCCGCACATCGTCGAGCGTCAGGGCAGGCTGCTCGGGCGGCGCGGCGCCGCGAGGCGCCGCAACTGGCCCGGCCGTATCGGCAGCGGATGATTCGGCGGCTGGCGCGTCGGGCAATGCTGCGTCGCCGCATGGATGGCTTTCGCGAGCCTGCTCTTTGCGGCGCGACCAGCGCTGCAG
>DASPIV010000650.1:0-4045 GCA_035628955.1 Bordetella sp. | reverse complement strand
CGACCGCGAACTGGTCGCGGCCCCGCGCATCGCCGAGCCGCTCAACCGTGGCGTGCTGGCCTTCAGCGTGCCTTCGGCCCAGGCCGCATCCGAAATCGCCGCCAAGATCCGCGGCGACCAGGGCGCCCCCGCCAACGGTGCTGCGCCGGCCAATGGTGCCGCCACCCCCCCGTCGCCGGCCGCTCCCACTGCGCCGGCCTCGAAGGTTCCTCCCAAGGCACCCTAAGCCTTTAAAAAGCCGTCAGGCATCGGTGTACACAAAACTCGCAGGGCCCTTTTACAAAGGGCCCTGCGAGTTTTTGTTTGCCTGCACGCTAGCCGCGCCGCCTGCGCCGCTTGCTTTCGCCGTACGAGCGCAAATAACCGTCCACCGTCATCCGCAGCCACTTTTCGAGTTCGCGCCTGTCGCTGGCCGACAGCGCATCGATCAGCATCGGCGAAACACTGGGAAAGGGCCATGTGGGAGGCGCCGGCTTGCTGATGGGGCCATCCGATTCCCGCAGGGTGTGCGCGCCAGCCATATCCGGCAGGCTGTAGGTCTCGCGCTTTTCCATCGGCCCTTTGCCGGTTTCCAGCCAATCCAGCTCGACCCGCAGCACCTGGGCAATCTTGCGAAACGACCGGCTTGCACGGCGTTGGCCGTTCTCATAGCTGGAGATCGTGCTTTGCGATAAGCCGCAAGCGCGCGCCAGGGTCTTCTGCGTATGGTGGCGCAGTTCCCTGGCATGCTTCAATCGGTCGGAAAATGTCTTCACCAACCGATTGAACCGTGCGTTTAGATTACTTTGGCGATCATGATTATCACCTTTGTAATTTTTGCGGAAGAGAAGCTATGCAAGCTGCGATCGAAGCCATTGTGATTCACGGCGGCGCCGTGCGCCGTCCGCATTTGTCCAGTGCCTTGAGCGCCATGGGGTGGTCGGTGCGTGGCTGCCCCGCCATCGGCCGCCTGGCCGATCTGGTCCATGACTGCCCGCCGAGTTTGCTGGTGCTGGAAGCCTCTGCCGACATCTTGTGCACGCTGGTCGGTATTGCCCGCCATGCCGTGCCTGATGCCGCCCTGATCGTGCTGGCCGGCGATGCCGAAGTCGACGCGCGTGTCGCGGCGCTGGATGCCGGCGCCGATACCAGTTGCTCGCTGAATACCGATATACGCGAACTGTCCGCTTTGGGGCATGCCCTGGTACGGCTGCGCCAGGGAAGCATTGCGCCGTCAGGCGGCGGCCAGTGGCGCCTGGTCCGGGCGGGGCGGGTGCTGGCCGGCCCGCGCGGGCAGCAGTTGCCGCTCACCTTCACCGAAAGCGCATTCTTCTTGCGCCTGCTGGCCGCTCCCGGCCATTGCTTGCCGCGCGATCGCCTGGTTGCGGCGCCCATGGCGGGCATGCCGGGGCTGCACTCGGCGCGCAGCGTCGATGTCCTGGTGTCGCGCTTGCGTACCAAGGCGCAGCGCCTGGGGGTGGAATTGCCGCTGCTGGCGGTGCGGCAGTGGGGCTATATCTTCCTGGCCGACGGCGTCGGCGGCACCGACGCCCCGTTGCCCGGCGATGCCGGCGCCGATTTCCCGGCTGACGGCTAGGTCACTACCAGGTTGTCGCGGTGCATCAGTTCGGGGTCGGTCATGCTGCCCAGGATATGCGCGATTTGCGATGAAGGCTGGCGCAAGATGCGCCGTGTGTCGGCCGACGAATAATTGATCAGGCCGCGGGCGCATTCCGTGCCCTGCGCATCGACGCATGCCACCACGTCGCCGCGCTCGAACTCGCCTTGCACGTCGACCACACCGATCGGCAGCAGGCTTTTTCCTTCGCGCACCAGGGCACGCACCGCGCCGTCGTCCAGCACCACCCGGCCGCGCAGGCGCAGGTGGTCGGCCAGCCATTGCTTGCGAGCAGACCATACCGGCAACACGGCCCGCAATTCAGAGCCGATACATTCGCCCTGCGCCAGGCGGGTCAGTACATTGCGTTCGCGGCCCGACGCGATCACCGTGTGCGCGCCGCTATGCGCGGCCCGCTTGGCCGCCAAGACCTTGGTCAGCATGCCGCCGGTACCGATGCCCGAGCCTGCGCCGCCTGCCATGGCTTCCAGCTCCGGGTCGCCCGCTTGCCCATGCGAAATGAATACCGCGGCCGGATTCTTGCGCGGATCGGAATCGTACAGCCCGCGCTGGTCGGTCAAGATGACCAGCGCGTCGGCTTCGATCAGGTTGGTGACCAGCGCACCCAGCGTGTCGTTGTCGCCCAGGCGGATCTCGTCGGTGACCACCGTGTCGTTCTCGTTCACGATGGGCACCACGCCCAGCCGCAGCAGCGCGAAAAGGGTGCTGCGCGCATTCAGGTAGCGGCGCCGGTCGGCCAGGTCTTCATGGGTAAGCAGAATCTGGGCGGTGCGCAGGCCATGCTCGGCGAAGGCGGCCTCGTAAGCCTGGCACAGGCCCATCTGGCCCACGGCCGCGGCCGCCTGCAGTTCGTGCATCACGGACGGGCGCTTGCGCCACCCCAGCCTTGCCATGCCTTCGGCAATGGCGCCGCTGGATACCAGCACCACCTGCTTTCCCTGCTGGCGCAGCGAAGAAATCTGGGCGGCCCAGTGTGCGACGGCGGCGTGGTCCAGGCCACGCCCTTCATTGGTGACCAGGGAAGATCCAACCTTGGCCACCAGCCGGGTGGCAGAGGCAACGACAGAAATGGCGGTAGTGTCGGCAGTCATGGCGATGACCGGGTGTTGCAGTGGTGGAAACGGCCGCAGCGCGGCCGGCGGTAGACGAGAGTGCGATTATGGCTTATTCGTCACCGCTACGCGGCGCCTCGGGGGACGGCGCGTCGCCACGCGTGGCATCGAAGCGCGGGTCTTCGGCCACATAGGTGCCATCGGCCTGGTCTTGCGCGATATGGTCTTTGCGCTGCTCGGCGTCCAGGTAGTCTTGCAGCGCCCAGATCAGTTCCTGGGTGCCATCGCCGCTCAGGCCCGAAATGCAGAAGGCCGGGCCCTGCCAGTCGAACAGGTCGACGAAGCGCTGGCGCGCGGCATCGGGGTCGGCAACCATGTCCAGCTTGTTCAATACCAGCCAGCGCGGCTTGGCGGCCAGCTCGGGGTCGTAGCGGCGCAGTTCTTCGACGATGGCGCGCGCATTGGCCACAGCCTGCTCGATGGGGTCGGTATCGGGGTCGGCCGATGAAATATCGACCAGGTGCAGCAGTACGCGGGTGCGTGCCAGGTGGCGCAGGAACAAATGCCCCAGGCCGGCGCCTTCCGAGGCGCCTTCGATCAGGCCCGGAATATCGGCCACCACGAAACTGCGCGAGGCCGAGGTGCGCACCACGCCCAGGTTGGGATGCAGGGTGGTGAACGGGTAGTCGGCTATCTTGGGGCGCGCGTTCGAAATGCGGCTGATCAGGGTGGACTTGCCGGCGTTGGGCAAGCCCAGCAGGCCCACGTCGGCCAGTACCTTCAGTTCGAGCCGCAGGCGCCGTTGCTCGCCTTCTTTGCCGGGCGTCCATTGGCGCGGGGCGCGGTTGATGCTGGACTTGAAGTGCAGGTTGCCCATGCCGCCCTGGCCGCCGGCGGCCAGGGTGACTTTTTGCTCGTGGCGGCTCAGGTCGAACAGCAGTTCGCCAGTGTCGGCATCGTGCACGACAGTGCCCACCGGCACGCGCAGCGTGATGTCGGGGGCGGCTGCGCCGTACTGGTCCGAGCCACGGCCGTTCTCGCCGTTCTTGCCCCGGTGCAGGCGGGCATAGCGGAAGTCGATCAGCGTGTTGATGTTGCGGTCGGCGATGGCAAAGATACTGCCGCCGCGTCCGCCATCGCCGCCATCGGGGCCGCCCTTGGGAATGAATTTTTCGCGGCGAAAGCTCGCCACGCCATTGCCGCCCTTGCCGGCGATGACCTCGATGGTGGCTTCGTCTACGAATTTCATGGAAGTACTCGGTTGCTGAAGCAAAAAAGCCCTGCCGCATGCGACAGGGCTTTTGCCGTCATGGGTAACGGCAGGCCGTTACTCGGCCGCCACGACCGACACGGTCTGCTTGTTCAACGCGCCCTT
>DASPIV010000649.1:0-2689 GCA_035628955.1 Bordetella sp. | reverse complement strand
TGCGGCGGCACAGGTCGTAGCTGTATTGCTCGGTGTGCGGCGCCATCAGGCTGTCGGCAATGCTCTGCATGGGCCCCATCTTGACGGGGCCGCGGCTCTCGAAACTGCGGTGCATGGCGTCGGCGCCCTCGGGTTCGACACCGATCACCTGGCATTGCGGCGAGATGAATTTCACCGCAGTGCTCACGCCGGCCATCAGGCCACCGCCACCGATCGGCACGATGACGGCATCGAGCTCGCCCGCCTGTTCCAGCCATTCGTAGCCCAGCGTGGCGGTGCCCAGCACGGTGCGGTAGCCGTTGAAGGGGTGCACGAAAAAGCGCCCTTCTTCGCGTTCGATCTTGTGCACGGTGTCGAAGGCAGCCTGGCCGTTCTCGGCCAGCACGACTTCCGCGCCGTATTGGCGGCACAGCGCCACGCGCGCGGGGCTGGCGGTCTTGATCATGACCACCTTGGCCGGAATGCCCAGGCGCATGGCGGCATAGGCCACCGCGACGGCATGGTTGCCCGCCGATACGCAAGTGACCCCGGCTGCGCGCTGTGCGTCATCCAGCGCCAGCAGGTTCGAGAACGCACCCCGCGCCTTGAAAGTGCCGCTGGCCTGCAGCAGTTCGAACTTGAAGTTCACCGCCGTGCCCGCCACCGGTTCGAAATCGGCCTTTTCCAGGATGGGCGTGGTGCGCACCCAGCGCTGCAATTGGGCGTGCAGGTCGGCGATGGCGGACAGGTCGGGGAGAGTGGTGGTGTCTAGTGGCTGGGTCATGATGGGTCCTGCTTGAAACGGAGGGTGCCAGGCACCTGCGGAGCCTGGCACCGTGGAGAGACGGGTGCTTTCAGCGCAAGCCGAGGCGCTTGCGTACGGCAAACAGCGACGCCAGGCTGATCAGGGCTGCGAAGATCAGATAGAAGCTGGGCGCCAGCTTGTTGCCGCTGGCGGCGATCAGCCACACGATGATGAAAGGCGCAAAGCCGCCGAAGACCGTTACCGCAATGTTATAGGACAGCGACATGCCGGTCGTGCGCGATTGCGTGGGGAACAGGTCGGTCAGCAATGCCGGCAGCGCGCCGAAGTAGCCCGACAGCAGAATGCCGATGATGATCTGCACCACGATCATGGTGCCGAAGGTGGGCGAGGCCGCCAACAGCACGAAGAGCGGGTAGATCAGCAACAGGAACAGCAGGGCCGCCGTGACCATGATGCCAGTGCGGCCATGGCGGTCGGACCAGTGGCCCACCATGGGCGCGCAGATGAACTGCACCACGCCGGTGACCAGCGTGGCCGCGAAAGCCGCCGCGGGTGGAATGCCCAGTTGCTTGACGGCGAAGGTGGGCATGTACAGCACCAGGTACGTGGCCACGGTGCCCAGTACCACGGTGCCGATGGCCAGCACCAGGCGCAGGCGATTCGTGGTGAACGTGTCGGCCAGCGGCGTCTCGCTGCGCTCGACGGCCAGGAATTCGGGGGTTTCGTCGATACGGGTGCGGATGTAGTAGGCCACCGGCCCGATCAGCAGGCCGAAGAAGAACGGAATGCGCCAGCCCCAGGATTCCATCTGGTCCGGGGTCAGCCATTCGTTCAGGCCGGCGCCGAAACCGGCGGCCAGCAGCGTGGTCAGGCCCTGGCTGGCCACTTGCCAGCTGGCGAAGAAGCCGCGCCGGTTGGGCGTGTGTTCGGCCAGGAAGGCCGTGGCGCTGCCGAATTCGCCGCCGGCCGAGAAGCCTTGGATCATGCGTGCGGCCACGATGCCGATGGGAGCCCAGATGCCGATGGCGGCGTAGGTGGGCATGATGGCGATCAGCAAGGTGCCCAGCATCATCAGCATGATGGACAGCGTCAGGGTGGCGCGCCGTCCGACGCGGTCGGCGTACACGCCCAGCACCACCGCGCCCAGCGGGCGCATGAAGAACGACACGCCGAAGGTACCCAGCGTCAGCAGCAGCGACATGCTGTCGTTGTCGCTGGGAAAGAACAGCCGCGCGATCGTGACGGCGAAAAAGCCATAGACCACCAGGTCGAACCATTCCAGCGCATTGCCGATCGAGGCGGCCGCGATAATGCGCCACGCAGGCGGTGACGCTCTGCCGGCGACCGGTTGGAACGTCGTTGCGGTATTCATGAAAGGCTCTCCCTGGTGCTTGTGATTATGGTTGTGCAAGACTGTCGATGACATTGGACAGGAACGCGTGGCACTGCGCGACCTGCTCGAGTGCGACGAATTCGTTGGCCCGGTGGGCCTGCTGGATATCGCCCGGCCCGCAGATCACGGCCGGAATGCCGGCCTGCTGGAACTGGCCGGCCTCGGTGCCGTAGGCCACCTTGCGGTGGGCGGTATCGGCGGTCAGGGCGCGTACCAATTGCGTGATGGCGGCCTGTTCGGATGCGTCCAGCGACGGCGCGCTGGCCAGCGAGGTCAGCTCGATGGCCGCATCCGGATGCTCGCGGCGCATGCGCGGCAGCAGCGTGTCCTGTGCGTAAGACTGGATGCGCGCGTAGAACTGTTCCGGATCGGCGCCGGGCAGGTTGCGGTGTTCGAACTCGAACTGGCACTGCCCGGGTATGGTGTTCACGGCAATGCCGCCCTGTATGGTGCCGACCTGGGCCGTGCTGAAGGGCACATCGAAGGCGTCGTCGAAGGGGCCGGCGGCGCGCATGTGGTCGGCCAGTTCGCGGATGAAGCAGATCAACTGC
>DASPIV010000648.1:0-3806 GCA_035628955.1 Bordetella sp. | reverse complement strand
CGAAAGCCCCATTCCACAACGCACCATGTCCAGCATCGAGGCTTCCACGTCGGCTTCGGCGACGATGTTGGGGATCAGCCCGTGCGCCTTGAACCTGGCTGAAAGCAGCCGGTTGTAGACCGAGTTGGGATAAGGCCATATCCATGGCAGGCGCGCCAGCTCGCTCCAGCTCTTGCCGGCCACGCGGGATCGCCAGCCCTGCGGCGCGATGATGAAATGGGTAAAAACCGTCAAGTGCTCGGCGTAAAGCTCGGACGGCAGGCTTTCCTCGGGCCCGGCCACGTAATAGCCGGCGTCCAGCGCGCCTTTCAGGATCTCGGTTTTGACCAGGCCCGTCATCCCATGGTGCAACTTGGTACGAATACGGGGATAGGTAGTGATGAGGTTGCGCAGGAAGGGCCCCAGGCGTGTGATCTCGGGGTTCATCGTGGTGCCGATGGATAACTCCCCGCCCAGGCTGCCCTGCATGTGCGACGCGCGCTCCTGCAACTGGCTTACCGCGGCAAGCACGCGTTCGGCCAGCGGCAGGATCTCTTCGCCGTCGCCCGTCAGCGTCAGGCCTTTGCTGCTGCGCACCAGCAGAGTCAAGTCCAGGTCTTGCTGGAAATTCTTCAGTTGGATGCTGACGGCGGGCTGGGTAAGGTGCAGGCGGTCGGCCGCGCGGGTCAGGTTCCCTTCACGCGCGACGGCCACGAATGCTCTGATGTGTTGTAGGTCCATAGCTGAAGGATGCTACGACTTCTACTTGATTCTTGGTATCCCTGCGTCCTTGATGATGGCGCCGGTCTTCTCGCGTTCCTCCATCAGGTATTGCGTATAGGCCTTGCCGTCCATGAACTCGGGGTCGGCGCCGATCTGCCGGATCTTGGCCTGGACTTCGGGCATTTCGAGTGCGCGCTTCATACTGCTTTCCAGCCGCTCCACAATCGCCTGTGCGGTGCCCGCCGGAACCGCCACACCCGCCCAGGCTTCCACCGATACGTCGTAACCTGCTTCCTTCAGTGTCGGGACGTCGGGATATTCGGGCCAGCGTTGTGAACTGCCCGAAGCCAGCAGGCGCAACTTGCCAGCCTGCAAGTGGCCGATGACATCGGGCGGATTGGCGGCAATGACCGCCACCTGGCCACCGAGTAGCGCGAGCGACGCCTCGGGGCCCGCCTTGTACGATATCAGCTCGAACTTGCCGCCGGTTTTCCTGCCCAGGTCGAAGAAAATAAGGCTGTTCGGTGTGGACGGAGACCCGAAGAATACCGACTGGCTGCCCTTTGCGGCCTGCACCAGGTCGGAAACTTTCTGGAATGGCGAGTCCTGGCGCACCACGATGCCATAGCGGTTCTTGCCGAAGCCGGCCACATGGATGAGGTCTTCGGGCTGGACCGAAACGTCCATCAGGTGTGGCGTGGTGGTTACTACCGATGCCGAGACAATCGCCAGTGTGTACCCATCCGGTGCTTGCTTTGCTACGTAGGCAGGGCCCAGCGTTCCCAGGGCGCCTGGCTTGTTCTGTACGACCACGGGTTGCCCCAGGTCTTTTTCCATACCCGATGCCAGCGCGCGGGCCATCAGGTCGGTAACGCCGCCCGGTCCGAAATTCACCACCATGGTCAGCGGCCTGTCGGGGTACGCCGCGTACGCCACCGGCGCCAGCGTGGCGGCCGCCAGCAGGGCGAACAGCCCTGCCAGCCTCTTGAATGTATTGCGTGACGATTGCATGCCTTCCTCCTTTGGACTTTTTTGCGCGCAGCGCTCTGTGCCGCATAGTCTAAAGAAGGAGAAGGCCTTCGGTTATTGCAATTTTCAAAGCTGATTATTAAGCATCTTTAAGCTCACTGTGGGCGGCGCGGCCGCATTTAGGATGCTTATAAGCAAGTTGAAAATTCGCAAATTGCCAGTCCCCGAAGGCACCCTCACAATCTTCCAGGTTCGGGCATGCCCACGCGCAATCGCGTTCCTGCGTGGCGATGGCCCATTTTCCATATCGATCAGAAGGCATACAGGATCAAGCATGACAACCGCACCGCTGCTGCAAGACCCTAGCGACGCCGCGCAAGCAGTCGTCCAGGTATTGAAAGAGGCTGGCATCGATACCGTGTTCGGCATTGCCGGAGGCCATTCCGGCCACATCTGGGCGGCCCTGGAGAAATATCAGGACTCGATCCGTACCGTGCTGGTGCGGGAAGAGTCATTGGGTAGCGCGATGGCAGAGGTCTATGGCCGGCTGACAGGCAAGCCGGGTGTGTTGGTGGGGCAAGGCCCCTGGGTGCTGGGCAACGGCTTGCTGGGAACCATCGAAGCACATTTGTCCAGTTCGCCAATGCTGCTGCTTACCGACTTCAGCGATACTCCCGACCTGTCGCTGCACGGCCCTTACCAGAGCGGGCGGGGCGACTACGGCGGCTGGGATGCAAGGCTCAGCTTCAAGGGCGTGACCAAGCAGGTGTTCGAGGCGCATCACCCGGCCGGCGCGGTGCATGCCACGCAATTGGCCATCAAGCATGCCACCACGGGCCAACCCGGCCCCGTGGCGGTGCTGTTCAGCATCTCGGCGTTCAGCGGCAAGGTACAGCAAGATGACGCGCCGCGTCTGTATCGCACCCAGGCCTACCTGAATCGCAAACCGGCGTGCGTCGACCCGCAATCCGTCGCCCAGGCTGCGCAGGCGCTGAAGACCGCCAAGCGGCCCGTCATCATTGCCGGCAACGGAGTGCGCATCGGCAAGGCCTACTCGGCGTTGCACGCTTTTGCGCAAGGGCTGGACATTCCGGTGGTGACTTCGCCTTCGGGAAAGGGCGTTTTTGCCGAGTCGCATGTACTGGCGCTGGGGCTGTATGGCACGTTCGGGCATCCGGCGGCCAATGCCTGCGTGGCCGAAGCCGATGTCATCGTAGCGGTCGGCACCAAACTCACCGCGTCGGATACCGCGTACGAAAATCCAGCGCTTATCGATCCGCGCCGCCAAGTGCTCATCCAGCTGGATATCGAGCCGCTCAATGCTTCCTGGAGCTTCCCCGCCGATCATGTGGTGATCGGCGAGGCGGCGATCGCATTGGAGGCCTTGCGTGAAGCAGCCCACGGCCTGAACGGGCAGGGCGCCGCCCGCGCAAAGGCCTATCGCGGCCCCCATATACAGGCTGAAGCCGCCGCCGCCGAAGACGCCGCGCTGCCGATGTCGCCGCCGCGGCTGATCGCCGAACTGCAGCACGTGCTGCCTTCTGATGCCATCGTCTGTTGCGATGCCGGCGAGAATCGCATTTTCATGATGCGCTACTACAAGACGCGCGAAGCCGGCGGTTTCCTGCAGGCCGCAGGCGCTGGACCCATGGGCTATGCCATCCCTGCCGCATTGGGAGCCAAGCTGGTGCACCCTGAAAGGCCGGTGGTCGCGATCTGCGGCGATGGGGGATTCTCTATGTCGATGAATGGCCTCATGACGGCCATCGAGGCAGACATCCCGATTATCACGCTGATCTTCAATAACCAGATGCTGGGGTGGTCGACCCACATTCGCGGCCCCTTCGCGGCCCAGTTCCATGACTTCGACCACGCGGCCATTGCCCGTGCCATGGGATGCCATGGGGTGCAGGTCGATACGCCCGAACAGCTCGCTACCGCGATCCGAGAGGCCCTGCTGGCCGACGTGCCCAGCGTAATCGACGCGCGTATCTCTACCGAGCTTTCCTACAAGGCGCTGATTGCGTCTTTCGATACCCGGCCAGCCGAGCCGGCCTTGCGCAAGACGGCAGGAGCCGCCGGATGAAAACGATCGCGCGCTCGGCGCTGGTCACGGGCGGTGCCGGCGGCATTGG
>DASPIV010000647.1:0-4225 GCA_035628955.1 Bordetella sp. | reverse complement strand
CCAGCACGGCGGCGGTGAACGATCCGGTGCGCTGCATGGTCTCGGCGGCCACATAGGCGCCCGCCATGTACAGCGAACCATGCGCCAGGTTCATGATGTCCATGATGCCGAACACCAGGGTCAACCCGGCGGCGATCAAGAACAGCATCAGTCCGAATTGCAGTCCGTTCAGCAGTTGCTCGACGACCAGCGTCATCTGGGGCCTATATGCGTAGAGCGGTTTGCGGGCTACAGCTTGCACTGCCCCACGTAGACGTCCTGGTAGCTGTCGAACACCTTGCCCACCAGTTTGTTGGTGATGCGGCCGTCGCCGTCTTTCTCGATGACGCGCAGGTAATAGGCCTGGACCGGATATTGGTTCTTGCCGTAGGTGAACTTGCCGCGCACCGACGGGAAATCGGCCTGGGCCAGCGCCTGTACCACGGCCTGGCGGTCAGAGACCTTGCCGTCGACCTGTTTCACCGCGGCGTCCATGGCCATGATCACGTCATAGGCCTGGGCGGCGTACACCGACGGATAGCGTCCGCCGTACTCCTTGCGGAAAGCCTGCACGAACTGCTTGTTCTGCGGCACGTCCAGGTCATGCGCCCATTGCGCCGTGTTGTACATGCCCAGCATGGGCTCGCCCACGGCCTGGATCACGTCTTCATCGGCCGAAAAACCCGGGCCGATGAGCTTGACGCTTTGCGACAGCCCGGTAGACACGAATTGCTTGATGAAGTTGATACCCATGCCGCCCGGCAGGAAGATGAACACAGCGTCGGGCTTGGCGGCGCGGATCTGCGCCAGTTCGGCGGCGTAGTCGATCTGCCCCAGCTTGGTGTAGACCTCTTCGGCCACGTCGGCCTTGTAGCCGCGCTTGAAACCCGTCAGGGCATCTTTGCCGGCCGGATAGTCGGGCGCCATGATCAGCACTTTCTTGAAGCCGCGGTCGGCCGCGACCTTGCCGGCAGCTTCGTGGAAGGCGTCGTTCTGGTACGACGTACCGAACCAATAGGGGTTGCAGCGCTCGCCCGCGTATTGGCTGGGCCCGGGGTTGTTCGACAGGTACGGCACCTTGGCGGCGAACAGCGCGGGACCCACGGCCAGCGCCACGTTCGAGCCGATCGGGCCAGTAAAGAAATCGATCTTGTCGCGCTGGATGTAGCGCGTGACCAGTTGCCGCGCCTGGTCGGGGTTGCCGCCCATATCGGCTTGCATGAACTCGGCGGGCTGGCCGCCCAGCTTGCCGCCCAACTGCTTGATGGCCAGGTTGAAGCCGTCGCGGGCCTCGGCGCCCAGCGCCGAGAACGGTCCCGATATATCATTGGCAATGCCGACCTTGATGGTGTCGGCCAATGACAGCGCGGGCACCAATGCGGCGGCCGCCACCAAAGAAGTCAAGAAACGCATCATGAAGCTCCTTGCGCGTGGCGCGCAGCGGATGTTTTTATGGAATATTGCGGATTCGGATGCTTCTGCCATCAACTCGCCCGGCATTGCCCGGGCAATGCGGCAAGGGCTGGCGTGCCGCATAGTTTAGGTTTAAAGTATTCGGCAAGACAAGCCTAGGGTTTACCTGGGTCTTCCCACTGCCCAAGCCACGCCATGCCCGCCCTTTACCGCCAATACGACCGCGCCGCGCTGGATGTGCAATACAACGCGCGCGCCACCGTGCCCGACATCCAGCCCATTCTGGCGCAGTACACGCGGCAAAGCCAGGCCGCGCGCGATACGCTGCCCTGCGTCACCAACGTAGCCTACGGCGAACACCCCGACGAACTGCTGGACATCTTTCCCGCCGCGCCACAGGCCACGCCGCCGGCGGCCGGCGCGCCGGTCTTCGTGTATATCCACGGCGGCTACTGGCGGCTGCTGTCGAAAGACGACTCGTGCAGCATGGCGCCGGCCTTCACACGGGCGGGTGCAGTCGTGGTGGCGCTGAACTACTCGCTGGCGCCGGCCGTCACCCTGGACCGCATCGTCGACCAGAATCGTCGCGCGCTGGCGTGGGTGTACCGGCACATTGCCCGGCATGGCGGCGACCCGGCCCGCATCCACATCGGCGGCAGCTCGGCCGGCGGCCACCTGGTGGGCATGCTGCTGGCCGGCGGCTGGCACGGCCAATACGGCGTGCCGCCCGACGTGGTGGCGGGCGCCGCGCCGCTGTCGGGCCTGTATGACCTGCGCCCGCTGGTGCATACGCACATCAACGAATGGATGCACCTGAGCGCGGCCGACGCCGAGCGCAACAGCCCGGCGCTGCTGCCGCCCGGCTCGGCCTGCCCCTTGCTGGCCAGCTATGGCGCCAACGAAACCGACGAGTTCAAGCGCCAAACCGACGACTACCTGCAAGCCTGGCGCGCCCGCGGCCTGCCCGCGCGCCATATACCCATGCCCGGCACCAACCACTACGATATCGTGCTTGCGCTGAACGACCCCGCCAGCCCGCTGGCGCGTGCCATTTTCGACCAAATGGGCCTGGCCGACAGCGGCCGTCCCGCCTGCTGATGCCCGCTCTCATGATCGACGCCCCCGACCTGGAAACCCGCGCCGCGCCCGACGACCACCAGGCGCTGCGCCTGTGGCTGCGCATGCTGACCTGCTGCAACCTGATCGAGTCCGAGATCCGCGGGCGCCTGCGCGCCGAATTCGACACCACCCTGCCCCGCTTCGACCTGATGGCGCAATTGCAGCGCGCGCCCAAGGGCATGAAAATGGGCGAGCTGTCGCGCCGCATGATGGTGACCAACGGCAATATCACCGGCATTACCGACCAGCTCGAAAAAGAAGGCCTGGTGATGCGCACCAAGATGGAAACCGACCGGCGCAGTTCGGTGCTGAAGCTCACCCCGCAAGGGCGCCGGGTTTTTACCCGCATGGCGCGGGCGCACGAAAATTGGGTCAAGGGGATGTTCAACGACTTGCCTGAAGCGGGGCGCGATGCCTTGTATCAGGCGCTGGGCGAACTGAAGTTGCAGGTCGTGGCGGTGCGCGGCGGCGGCCGCTGAGAGCAATATTTCGATGACAGAGTCTGCATACTAGCTCCGTCCGGCGCGGCTCGGGCAGGCGGTGGCGGCGAACGTGCGTCGGGCTCGGGCGCATGCGGGCGCCCTCGGCCTGCTACGCAGGCTGCCCCACCGCCCGACACGCCGCCACCGCCTGCCCGAGCCGCGCCGGACTGCGTCTGTGCAAGTTCGATCCCTCATACCCCCAGTGCACAGCGGCATCGTGCCTTTCGCGAGTTGTGAAGGCCGTCTTCCGTTGCGAGACACTGCAGTCTCGCCGTGCTGGGCGCGGGGCCGGGCGGGTTGACCGGCGGGGCAGCCTGCGCAGCAGGCCGAGGGCGCCTGCATGCGCCCGAGCCCGACGGGCTTCGCCCGGCCCCGCGCCCAGCACGGCGAGGCGGCCCAGGAACGCAAACAAAACGCCCCCAATCCAGCAATGGGATAATACGAAGCTACACAACCGCCCGCACGGCGGTTCTTCCCCCGCCCCCAGCCACAGAGACGAAGTCATGGCCGTTAACCTGCAGATCCCTTCCGAATCCGACATTTTCCCCGTAGCCGGCGTTGAAATCGGCGTTACCGAAGCCGGTATCCGCAAGGCGAACCGACGCGACCTGACCGTTTTCCATCTGGCGGCCGGCACCCATGTGGCCGGCGTATTCACCCGCAACCGCTTCCGCGCCGCCCCCGTACAAGTCTGTGAGACCCACCTGGCCTCCGGCGGCCCGATCCGCGCGCTGGTCATCAACACCGGCAACGCCAACGCCGGCACCGGCGCCGAAGGCCTGCAAAAAGCCCAGGATACCTGCGCGGCCCTGGGCAAATTGCTGGGTGTGCCGGCCCAGCAGATCCTGCCGTTTTCCACCGGCGTGATCCTCGAACCCCTGCCGCTCGACCGGCTGACCGCCGCGCTGCCCGCCGCGCTGACCAATCTGGGCCCTGACCAGTGGTTCAACGCCTCGCACGGCATCATGACCACCGACACGCTGCCCAAGATCCATTCGCAGCGCGTGCAGATCGGCGGCAAGACGGTAACCTTCACCGGCATCAGCAAAGGCGCGGGCATGATCCGCCCCAACATGGCCACCATGCTGAGCTTCCTGGCCACCGATGCCGGCATCGCCCAGCCGCTGCTGCGCAAGCTGGCGCTGGAAATCGCCAACCGTTCGTTCAACCGCATCACGGTCGACGGCGACACCTCGACCAACGACTCGTTCATCATCGCCGCCACCGGCCAG
>DASPIV010000646.1:0-4439 GCA_035628955.1 Bordetella sp. | reverse complement strand
GACTCTGGCGGCGGCCGCGGCGGGGTTCCTGCGCTATAACTGGCCGCCTGCACGCATTTTCATGGGTGACGTGGGCAGCGGTTTCTGCGGGTTCATCCTGGCCGCCGCAGCCCTGTCGTGCGCCGCCGCAAGCGCCACGCCGGTAGTGTGGTGGCTGATTCCCCTGGCGCCGTTCATCTGCGACGCGACCACCACGCTGGCGGTACGCACCTTGCGCGGCAAAACCCCAGGCGTGGCGCATCGTTCGCATGCCTACCAGCATCTAGCCCGGCGGCTCAACGCCCACTTGCCGGTCAGCCTGGCCTACACCGCGGTTTCGGCGCTGTATGCCGGCCCCCTGTTCTGGTGGGCCAGCCTGGCGCCCGCCACACGCGCAATGCCCGCCTTCCTGGCTTGCATGCTGCCGCTGTGCGCGATTGCGGTATTGCTGCGCGCCGGCCGGGACGACTGACCGCAAGCCGGCCCCGCGAGCGGCCTTATGATGATGGCGCAATGAACATCCTGATCCTTTCGCACTTCGCGGGCTCGCCGGAACATGGCATGGTATTCCGCAATTACGCCATGGCGCGCGAATGGGTGCGGCAGGGCCATGACGTCACCATCGTGGCCTCGGGCTATTCCCACGTGCGGCAGCGCCAGCCCGAATTCAAGGGGCGCGTCGGCTCGCAACTGATCGATGGGGTCAGGTACCTGTGGCTATGGGGTCCGCGCTATCCGCAAGGCGGCCAACTGGGCCGGGTCGCCAGCATGGCGGCGTACACGTTGCAGTGCCTGTTGCTGCCCTTGCCCCTGCAGGCGCACTACGACGTGGTCATAGGCTCGTCCCCACATCCGTTCACCGTTTATCCCGCTGCCCGCCTGGCACGCCGGTACGGCGCGCGGCTGGTTTTCGACATTCGCGACCTGTGGCCGCTGACGCCCATCCACCTGGGCAACGCCTCGCCCCGCCATCCTTTCATCAGGCTGCTGCAAGCAGCCGAAGATTACGGGTGCCGCCATGCCGACCTGGTAACTGCCGTGCCGCACAATGCCGAGGCCTACCTGCAAAGCCGCGGGCTGGCGCCAGGACGCTTCCTGGCCATCGGCAACGGCGCGCTGCACGACGACACTCCCAGCGCGCCATTGCCCGAGACACACGCCGCGCTGCTGCACCAGTTGCGTGAACGCGCCGCATTTATCCTGGGATACGCGGGCACGCTGGGTACGGCAAATTCGATGGAGGTCGCGGTCGACGCGCTGGCCCGCGCCAACCCGCGCGTGCATCTGGTCATGATGGGGGACGGGGCGTGCCGCGCCGCCCTGCAACAGCAGGCCGAAAGGCTGGGTTGCCGCCACCGTGTGCATTTCCTGGCGCCGGTGGCACGCCGCCAGGTAGCCAGCTTCCTGGCCCAGGTCGACGCCGCCTACGTGGGTTTGCATGCTTCGCCCCTGTACGCCTATGGGGCAAGCCTGACCAAGCTGAACGACTACATGCTTGCAAGCGTTCCCATACTTTACAGCGTGGGCGACAACAACAATCCGGTCGAGGCCGCAAGGGCGGGGGTATGCTGCCCGCCCGGCGATCCCGCAGCCATCGGCGCCGCAATCGACCGCCTGCAGGCCATGCCGGCATCCAGCCTGCGCGCCATGGGAGCGGCAGGCCGCCAATGGTGCCTGGCCCACCATATGGTCGCAAGCCAGGTGCGCCTGATCCTGGAAACGCTGCAGCAACTGCCCGCCCGGGCTTGATAGCATTCTTTAATCGCGGGCAAACATTGCGTCAACAGGTCAAATCAAGATACTTTTCGACGTACCTGCGGCGCCTGAACAGGTACATTTTCAGTTTGTCAGCGCGATAGACCGTCGCAAGGCCAGCCACCGTAGTGCAATTGAATTCCGCGTTACCGTCCTCTTATATTCCGCAACGCATTGCCCTTCTGGGCGCCGCCAACAGTATCCACACCGTGCGCTGGGCCAATGGGCTGGCCCAGCTCGGCGTAGAAGTGCACTTGTTGTCGTTGCATCAGCCAGGATCCGAGCTCTTGCCCGCGGTCAGACTGCATCGGTTGCCGTTTGCCGCCCCGCTGGGCTACGTACTGGCAGCCCCGGCCGTGCGCCGTATTCTCGACGACGTGCAGCCCGAACTGCTGAATGCGCACTATGCCACTGGCTACGGACTGCTGGCCCGGCTGGCCAAATTCCATCCGCTGCTCCTGTCGGCGTGGGGCACCGATATCTACAAGTTTCCCTGCAAGACCGCGCTGCATCGGCGGCTGCTGGCCGACAACCTGCAGTTTGCCACCTTGGTGGCATCCACCAGCCATGCCATGGCCGAACGCATTACATCGATCGAGCCGGTGCCGGTGGTGATCACGCCGTTTGGCATCGACCACACCAAGTTCTGTCCGCGCCGCGCCGCCTACAGCAGCGGGCAATCCATCGTGGTCGGTACCATCAAGGGGCTGGAGCCCCAGTATGGCATCGACACGCTGCTGCGGGCGTTCCAGATCGTCGTCTTGCAACTGGGACGCAGCCATCCCCAGCTGGTCGACCAGATCGTGCTACGCATCTACGGCAAGGGCGGCGAAAAGCGCCGCCTGCAGGCGCTGGCCCGCACGCTGGGCATCGAACAGCGCGTCACTTTCGCCGGCTTCATCCGCCACGACGACGTGCCCGTAGCGCTGGGGGAAATGGACATTTATGTGGCGCTGAGCCGGCAAGACAGCTTCGGCGTGGCCATTCTGGAGGCTTCGGCCTGCGGCGTGCCGGTGGTGGTGTCCGATGCCGACGGCCCGGCCGAAGTCGTAGCCGACGGGGTTTCCGGGTTCGTGGTTCCCACCGAAGACGCCGGGTTTGCCGCTGCGCGCATCATGGACCTGATCCTGGACGCCGGCCTGCGCGCGCGCATGGGCGCGCACGGCCGCCAGCATGTCATCGAACACTACAGCTGGGATCACAGCCTGCAGCTGATGCTCGAGGCATACCGCCAGACCTTGCGCCTGGAACAGTCCTGTCGACTGGTTTCGCACGCATCATGACGCTTGCCCCACCCCCCTCTTTGCCGCGCAGCGCCCGGCATGCTGCCACCCTGCTGGCGGCAGCTTTCGCCCTGTGTTTCGTGGGCTCGTCGCTGTACCTGGTGCAGCCTTTGCGGCCGTTCCATTGGGGTCTTGCCTTGATGGCACTGGCGTTCTGCATCGATGCCGCCACGCGCCGGCAGTTCCTGGCCAGCAGAATGCTGCCCTTGGCGATAGGCGCCGTCGCATTGATACTGCTGCAAGTGCTGTGGGCCGACAACATGGCGCGCTATGCGCAGTTCGGCACCATCATCGCGATCGGCCTGGCCTACGCCGCGCTGGGCGAAGTGCTTGCCCGGCAAGGGCTGTCCTGCCTGCGCTGGCTACCGTGGCTGGCGGCGCTGTGGTTCGTCCTGGCCCTGGTGCCGACCTTCGACGCCTGGACACATTCCGAACGGTTCCGCGCCGAATTCCCACTGACCGGCGGGCCCTGGGACAACATCAACAACATGGCCACGGTACTGGTGGTGGCCAACCTGCTGTGGCTGCTGGCCCGGCGCCGCCTGCTGCTGCCGCTGTTCGTGGCGGCATGGTTGTATTGCCTGGTACTGAACCGCCGGTCCGACCTGATCGCCATGGCGATGCTGGGCGCGGCCTATCTAGGGTTGCTGCTCGACGCGCCGTGGCGCCGCAAGGTGGCGCTGGCCGGCGGCTGGGTCATATTGACGGCGGCGGCGCTGGTCTGGATGAACTACGACGGCCAGGCCGCCCGCGCCCTGCCGCAACTCACCGTGGAAAGCGGCGAGATGACCGTCGTGTCCGCCGCGGGCGACTATTCCACGGGCTACCGCACTCAGCTCTTGCACGACATGCTCGACCAGGCCCGCGCGATGCCTTGGTGGCAGTGGTTCACCGGCATGGGCGCCGGCCAGTTGAATGTGAAATGGCCGGTAAACGACGCCATGACGCCCTGGGCGTCGCCGCACTTGTTCTGGCTGGAAATGTTCTTCTACCTGGGCGTAGCCTGGCCGCTATTCCTGCTGTGGCTGTTCTGGAAACTGCCGCGCCACGGCCGGGTCAGCCTGGCGGTCATCGCCATCGCCGGCATCGCGCCCAGTTCGATGGTTTATTTCCAGCCATTCTGGTTCCTGCTGGGAGCCCTGCTGGCAGCCGCCTTGCCCGATACCGCTATGGAAACGGCTTTCCCGGCCGCCGTGGCCCCCACCTGACGCCGGCCCGGGCGCCCTGCATTGCACCGAGACGATCTCGGTACAATGCGCCGTCCCCCGGCACACCCCTTTGTTCGACATGCTTCTGCCCATTGCCTTGCGGCGCCTGTTCACCGAATTGCCGCGCCCCTTCAAACAGGCGCTGGCCATCGTGCTCGACGCGGCATTGCTGCTGGCGTCGTTCTACCTGGCTCTGTGGGCGCGGTTCGAGCTG
>DASPIV010000645.1:0-35763 GCA_035628955.1 Bordetella sp. | reverse complement strand
AGGCTGGCATCGATACGCACCGTATCGGCGCGCAGCGCGGACTCGAAGGTATGTGGCAGGCTGGCGCGCAGGCCGGCAAGTTGGCCGCGCACGGCCACGCCCGCCCCGTCGTCGCCGCGCGCCAGTGCCACGTCGGCGAATTG
Source organism: Bordetella sp. (assembly GCA_035628955.1). Lineage (GTDB taxonomy): Bacteria > Pseudomonadota > Gammaproteobacteria > Burkholderiales > Burkholderiaceae_B > Bordetella_A. The sequence goes on along the minus strand of DASPIV010000645.1, from coordinate 35,620 downwards.
CACCACATCGCCGGGAGCTCCCTGCACGCGCAGCCTGCCCTCGGCCAGGCCGATCGAGGTGGTGTCGTCCTGGGCACGCCAATACACGTCACGCAGCGCGGTATCCAGCGTGATATCGGTTACCGCGCCCTGCTCCAGCGTCAGCCAGGCACGCGCCGCCGCCCGGCCGGCCACCTTGGGCACCGGCAGCCAGGGCGTCCACGCCGAAGGCTCGGCATCGTTGATTTCGGCATAAAGCTCGCCCGTCCAGCGCCGCTTGCCGGCCAGCAGGGGGTTGCGCGAAAAGCGCCCACGCAACGACAGGTCGCGCGCCAGTGCGGCGGGCGGTTCGGCGTTGAGCGCGAAGCGGTGCGCCAGCGTGCCGTTGTACAGGCGCAGGCTGACATTGCTCAGCGTGACTTCGGGAGCCTGGCGGTATTCATCGTGCCAATGCACTGTGGCGTTGGCCAGCGCAATATCGCGCTGCGCGCCCAGCCAGCGCAGCAAACGCGATTGGCTGGGCGCATCGTGCCCGCCGTCCAGCTCGATGGACTGGCCTGCCACCCATAGATGATTGCCGCTATCGCGCCGTACGCGCAGTTCCGGCCCCTCGATCCGCAGGCTGAGCAGGCTGGGCGACAGCAGCAGCACGCTGCGCCAGGCCAGCACGGCCGAGACCGACGGCAAGGTCAGGGCAGGCTCGGCCTGATCGTCGTAGATCGACAGCGAACTCAGCTTCAGGCGCGGGTTCAAGCCACGCCAATCGGCCTCGATGTGCCCGATATCGACCCGCGCGCCCAGTGTTTCGCTGGCGTATGCCTCGATGCGCGGGCGCCAATGGTCGATCTGTGGCAAGACCCAGTAGCGCAATCCCAGTAGCACCGCGGCCACGACAACGTAGAGGGCCAATGCAATCCAGCAAAGAGAGCGAGTGACTTTGGCAGGCAGGGACACGGATCGGTGGGCAGGGGCAGGCGTCTTGGGGTATCGTCCCCTTATACCTGAAACGCGTCTTTCCGTCTGCCCGTCCCACCATGTCTGCTTCCCTGCTCGCCCCCGCCCTTGCCTGGTCCGGCTACTTGCGCCGCCGTGTCGACACCCACCCCGACCTGGCCGCCTGGCTGGAGACCTCGACCCGCCAACCGGTCACGCCCAATGCCCTGGCGGCCTGGCAGGCCGAACTGGCGGGCGCCGACGCCCCCGAGATACTGCCGGTGGCGCTGTGCCGGGAAACCTTGCGCAAACTGCGCGAGCGGGTATTCACCACGCTGATGGTGCGCGACTTGGCCGGCCAGGCGAGCCTGGAAGAAGTCGTGGGCGCCATGACGGTGCTGGCCGACCTGGCCGTGGCGGCCGCTTACCGCAGCGTGGCCGCCGAACTGGCCGCCGTACACGGCGTGCCGCGGGATCCGGCCACCGGCGCACCCCAGGAAATGCTGATACTGGGCATGGGGAAGCTGGGCGGCTGCGAACTGAATGTGTCGTCGGACATCGACCTGATCATGTTGTATGGCGAAGAAGGCGACACCGATGGGCCGCGCCGTATCAGCCACCATGAGTTCTATGGGCGCCTGACGCGGCGCATGATGCCGGTGCTGTCGGAAGCCGACGCTCATGGCCAGGTGTTCCGCACCGATCTGCGGCTGCGCCCCGACGGCGACGCCGGCCCGCCGGCATGGAGCCTGGATGCGCTGGAACATTATCTGGTGGCGCAGGGACGCGAATGGGAACGCTATGCATGGCTGAAGGCGCGCCTGATCCCGTCGCAGGCCTTTGCCGACAGCGACTCCGTCGCCCAGGCACGCCAGCTTGAAAGCCTGCGCGTGCCCTTTGTGTACCGCAAGTACTTCGACTTCGATGCCCTGGCCTCATTGCGCGCCCTGCGCGAACGCATACGCCAGGACTGGCAGCGCCGCGCGCTGGCGCGCAACGGCGTCGACAGCGCCAACAATATCAAGCTGGGCGACGGCGGCATCCGCGAGATCGAATTCGTCGTGCAGTTGTTCCAGTTGGTGCGCGGCGGGCGCATGCCCGCCCTGCAACGGCGCGGCCTCCTGGCGGCCCTGCACGCGGAACGCGATGCCGGCCTGATCGATGCACAAGACGCGCAACGCCTGGAACAGGCTTACCGGTTCTTGCGCCGGGTCGAGCACACACTGCAATACCGCGAAGACGAGCAGACCCATCTATTGCCGGGCGAGCCCGAGCAACGCGCCCGGCTGGCGGCCGCTTTGGGCCTGCCGGCCGAAGAATTCGAATGCACCCTGGCCGAGCATCGTGCCTTCGTGTCGCAGACTTTTCGCAATGCCTTCCGGCTGGCCGGCATGGGCGATGGCGACGAAGCCGCCGCCCCGGTATCCAGCGCGGCCGACGGCTGCGCCGACAGCGGCGACCAGGATGCCGAGAGCCGCCTGGCCACCCAGATCCGCCAGGCCTTCGGCGACGACGCCGACGACCTGCTGCGGCGGGCCGAATCCCTGCTGGACAGCCATCGGGTACGCAGCCTGCCCGAAAGCAGCCGGCGCCGCCTGGAGGCGCTGCTGCCCGCCGCCGTGCAAGCCGCCGCGCAGACACCCGCCCCGCAGCAGGCGGCGGTGCGCCTGTTCGACCTGATCGAGGCCATCGCACAACGCAGCGCCTACCTGGCCTTGCTGGCCGAATTCCCCGACACGCTGGCGCGCGTGGCCCGCATGGTGGCGGCCAGCCCCTGGGCCGCGCAGTACCTGACCCAGCATCCGCTACTGCTCGACAGCCTGATCGACTGGCGCACCTTGTTCGAATCGCTGGATTTCGCGCAGATGGCGCAGCAGTTGTCGGCCGACCTGGACGCCTGCAAGCTGCCCGATGGCGATCCCGACATCGAACGGCAGATGAACCTGATGCGCGACGTACAGCGCCAGGCCAGTTTCCAGTTGTTGGCACAAGATCTGGAAGGCCAGCTTACGGTGGAGAAGCTGGCCGACCAATTGTCGGCGCTGGCCGACATGCTGCTGGCCGAAACCGTGCGCCGCGTCTGGCCACTGGTGAATCGCCAGGCCGATGCCCAGCCGCGGTTTGCGGTGATCGCCTATGGCAAGCTGGGCGGCAAGGAATTGGGCTATGCCTCGGACCTGGACCTGGTGTATCTGTTCGACGACCCGCGCGAGGATGCGCCCGAGCTCTACGCCAAGCTGGGCCGCCGCATGACGTCGTGGCTGTCGACCATGACCTCGTCCGGCCGCCTGTACGAAACCGACCTGCGGCTGCGGCCCGACGGCGAGGCGGGCCTGCTGGCCGTATCGGTCGAGGCATTCGAGCAGTATCAGCTGAAACATGCCTGGGCCTGGGAACACCAGGCGCTGACCCGGGCCCGCTACGCGGCCGGCGACACCGCCGTCGGCGCGCGCTTCGAGCGCATCCGCGCCGATGTGCTGGTGCAGCCGCGCGACACGGCGGCGCTGCGCGAGGAAGTGCTGACGATGCGCGACAAGATCAGTGCCGGGCACCCCAACCACAGCGGCGACTTCGACCTGAAGCACGACCGCGGCGGCATGGTGGATGTGGAGTTCGTGACGCAATATCTGGTGCTGTGCCACGCCGCCACGCAGCGCGTGCTGGTGAACAACCTGGGTAATATCGCGCTGCTGCGCCTGGCGGCCGAGGCGGGCCTGATCCCAACCGATCTCGCGCAACGCGCGGGCGATGCCTACCGGACTTTACGGCGCAAGCAGCACCAGTTGCGCCTGCAGGGCACCGAGAAAGCCCGCGTGCCGCAGGACCAGTTGACCGAAGAGCGCGCGGCCGTCACCGCCCTGTGGACCGAGGTGCTGGGCAAGGCCTCGCCGGCATAGACAAGTAAGCGTAAAATAAGGGTTTTCACCGCTGCAGTGCTGCTTTGCCATGTCTGAATTCGTGCGCCCCAAACTCGACCTGCCCGCCGGCCGCCGCAAAGTGCTGATGCACTCGTGCTGCGCGCCCTGTTCCGGCGAGGTCATGGAAGCCATGCAGGCATCCGGTATCGACTATTCCATTTTCTTCTACAACCCGAACATCCATCCGGTCAAAGAGTACGAGATCCGCAAGCAGGAAAACATCCGCTTCGCCGAGCAGCACGGCATCGCGTTCATCGACGCCGACTACGACATGGACAACTGGTTCGATCGGGTCAAGGGCCTGGAAAATTCACCGGAACGCGGCGAACGCTGCACCGTATGCTTCGACATGCGGTTCGAGCGCACGGCGCTGTATGCCCACGAGCATGGTTTCGACACCATCACCAGTTCGCTGGGCATTTCGCGCTGGAAGGACATGAACCAGATCAACGGCTGCGGCGAACGCGCCGCGGCGCGTTATGACGACCTGGTCTACTGGACCTACAACTGGCGCAAGGGCGGCGGGTCGCAGCGCATGATCGAAATTTCGAAGCGCGAGAACTTCTACCAGCAGGAATACTGCGGGTGCGTGTATTCGCTGCGCGACACCAACCGGCATCGGCGCTCGCAAGGACGGGACCGCGTCCACATCGGTGTGAAGTTTTACGGCAAAGACGAATTGGTGGACAAGACGACGTTGCAGGATTGACAGGTATTTCCAGGTGTCTGGCTCCCTGCGGGAGCCAGACACCTGGCCTGCTGGCCGGGGCGGCACGGGGCTTGCCCCCCAAGCCCGCTAACGCCGCGAAGATTCCCAGGTTTTCATCAATCGTTTCACCGACACCGGCATAGGCGTACGCAATTCTTGCGCGTACAGCGCAACGCGCAGTTCTTCGAGCAGCCAGCGAAAGTCGTCCAGCGCCGGATCGGGTGCGCCTTTCAGGGCCGAGCGCGCGCGCTGGTATTGGGTCAGCAACGGCGCCATGTCGGACATCAGGCGGGCGTCGCGGGCCGGGTCGGCCCGCAGCTTGTCGATGCGCGCCACGATGGCCTTCAGGTAGCGCGGGTAATGCGCCAACTGAGCATGCGGCGTGTCGCGCACGAACCACTTGGGCATCAACGCCCCGATCTGCTGCTGCAGATCGGCATAGGCCGCAGTATGCGGCTTGGCTTGCGGCAGCTTGCGCTGCACGGCGCCGTACTCGACCAGCACAGCCTGGGCCAGACGCGCGGCTTCCTGGGCCAGCAGCCCCAGGCGGCCCTTGCCTTCCTGGCGGCGCAGTTCGAACTCTTCGGCATTGGTGGGCCACGGTTCGCCCAGGCAGGCCTGCGCCAGCGCGCAATCGATGATCTGGTCGCGCAGTTCTTCCTGCGTGCCCAGGTTCATGTACAGCATGCTCATCTTGGTCAGGTCTGGCAGGTTCTTTTCCAGGAATTTCACCTGCTCGCGCAGGCCCAGGCGAAACAGCCGCAGCAACCCGGCCCGATGGTGCCGCCGCGCCTCGTCCGGATCGTCGAACACATCCAGGTCGCAGTGTGTGCCGTGGTCGACCAAGGCCGGATAGCCAATGACCGACTGGCCCTTGCGCTTGATCTCCATGACTTCGGGCAACGCGCCAAACGACCAGGATGTCAGGTTCTCGTGCGCCAGCGCCTGGGCCACGCCGGCATCGCGCCCGGCCAATTGCTGGAACGTGGCCTGGGCCTGTTTGCCGAATTCGGCTTTCAGCTGGGCCAGATTGCGGCCCGCCGCCAGCATGCGCCCATGCTCGTCGACCACCTTGAAATTCATGAACAGGTGAGCCGGCAATGTCTCCAGCTTGAAATCGCCTTGCGCCGGCCGCACTTGCACCTGGCTCCACATATCGACGATCAATGCGTCCACCAAGCCACGCTGCGGGTCATCCAGTTGCCCGTAGCAGCGCTCATAGAAACCGGCAGCGTAATCGGGCAGCGGCACGCAATGCCGCCGCAGCTTTTGCGGCAAAGACTTCAGCAGCAGATGCACCTTTTCTTTGAGCATGCCAGGCACCAGCCATTCGCAGCGTGCCGGATCGATCTGGTTCAGGGCGAACAGCGGCACCGACAGCGTCACGCCATCGCGCGGCGAGCCCGGCTCGAAATGGTAGTCCAGCGGCATGGACACGCCTTGCCACTCGACCTGCTTGGGAAACACGTCGGTGGTGACGCCGGCCGCCTCGTGGCGCATCAGTTCGTCGCGCGTGAGCAGCAGTGCGGCGGCGGCTTGCCTGTCCAGGCCATGCACCCATTTTTCCAGCGCCGTGGCCTGCGAAATATCCGGTGGCAACTGGCGATCGTAGAAGGCGTAGATCAGTTCGTCATCGACCAGGATGTCAGGCCGCCGCGCCTGGTGTTCGAGTTTCTCGATGCCGGCAATCAGCTTGCGGTTCTGCGCCACGAACGGCAGCCGGGTGTCGATATCGCCCGGCACCAGTGCCTGGCGAATGAAGAGTTCACGCGCGTGCTGCGGGTTGACGCGCCCATAATGGACACGCCGGCCGGCGTACACCACCAGGCCATAGAGTGTGGCCCGTTCATTGGCGACCACCTGCCCCGCCTTTTTTTCCCAGCGCGGATCCGACCAATTGCGCCGCAGCAGATGGGCTGCCGCGCGTTCCAGCCAGGTAGGCTCGATGCGTGCGATGCAGCGCGCATACAGCCGCGTGGTCTCGACCAGTTCGGCTGCCACGATCCAGCGTCCGCCTTTCTTGGCCAGGCGCGACCCCGGGTGAATGTGAAAGCGGATATCGCGCGCGCCCCGGTACAGGCCACCATCTTCGCCCTTGAAGCCGATATTGCCCAGCAAACCCGACAACAGCGCCAGGTGCAACTGCTCGTAGGTCGCCTCGGACTGGTTGACGCGCCAGCCCTGTTCGCCCACCAGCGCCGCCAACTGGGTATGCACATCGTGCCATTCGCGCAGTCGGACAGGCGACAGGAAATTCTGGCGCAGCAGCGCCACCAGCTTGCGCTGCGAGGCCTTGTGCTGCACTTGTTCGCCATACCAGCGCCACAGCTTCAGGAAAGAAATGAACTCGGACTTCTCGTCGCCGAACTTGGCATGCGCCGCTTCGACGGCCTCGCGCTCGGCCATGGGGCGGTCGCGCGGATCCTGCACCGACAAGGCCGAGGCAATGACCAGCATCTCGGCCAGGCACTGGTGCTCGCGCGCGGCCAGAATCATGCGGCCGATGCGGGGGTCGACCGGCAGCTTGGCCAGTTCGTGGCCGGTGCGGGTCAGCACGTATGCGGATCCGGTGCGCGCGCTGTCGGTATCGGCGGCCTCGTCTTCGGGCGCGGCCGAGGCCAGCTCGATTGCCCCCAGTTCCTGCAGCAGGTGATAGCCATCGGCGATGGCGCGTCCCGGCGGCGCCTCGACGAACGGAAACTGCTCGATATCGTCGAGCTTCAGGGCTTTCATGCGCAGGATCACCGAGGCCAGCGACGAGCGCAGCACCTCGGGATCGGTAAAGGCCGCCCGGGCGTTGAAATCCGGTTCGTCGTAAAGACGGATGCAGACCCCTGGCCCCACGCGGCCACAGCGGCCGGCCCGCTGGTTGGCCGAGGCGCGGCTGATGGGCTCGATGCGCAGTTGTTCGACCTTGTTACGCCACGAATAGCGCTTGATGCGCGCCAGCCCGCTGTCGACCACGAAGCGGATGCCGGGCACGGTCAGCGAGGTCTCGGCCACATTGGTAGCCAGCACGATGCGGCGCGCATTGGTGCGCGGATGGAAGATCTGTTCCTGCTCGGCCTGCGACAGCCGCGCATACAGCGGCAGCACCTCGGTGCCCGGGGGATGATGCTTGCGCAAGGCCTCGGCCGATTCGCGAATTTCGCGCTCGCCCGGCAGAAACACCAGCACGTCGCCGGGACCATGGCGTGCGCACTCGTCTACCGCATCGACGATAGCGTCGATCAGGTCGCGCTCTTCGTCGCCGGCCAGCCGCTCGCGCTTTGGCCTGGCACCCGTGGCAGCGTCGTCGTCAGTGGTTTCCTGGCGTACCGGGCGGTACCGCAGTTCCACGGGATACAGCCGCCCCGTCACTTCGATGACCGGCGCCGGTTGGTCTTCCGAGGCACCGAAATGGCGGGCGAAACGATCGGCGTCGATAGTGGCCGAGGTGATGACGACCTTCAGGTCGGGCCGCCTGGGCAGCAATTGCTTCAGGTAGCCCAGCAGGAAATCGATGTTCAGGCTGCGCTCGTGCGCCTCATCGATGATCAGCGTGTCGTAGCGGCGCAGCAACGGGTCGCGCTGCGACTCGGCCAGCAGAATGCCGTCGGTCATCAGCTTCACCGAGGCATTCGGGCCGGTGCGGTCGTTGAAGCGCACCTGGTAGCCCACGATCTCGCCCAGCGGCGTGTTCAATTCCTCGGCGATGCGCTTGGCCACTGAGGTGGCGGCCAGGCGCCGCGGCTGGGTGTGGCCGATCATGCGCTGGCGGCCGCGGCCCAGTTCCAGGCAGATCTTGGGCAACTGCGTGGTCTTGCCCGAGCCGGTCTCGCCGCTGACGATAACGACCTGGTGGCCGGCGATGGCGCGCGCGATCTCGGCCCGCCGCGCACTGACGGGCAGGTCTTCGGGATAGGTGATGGCGGGAATGGGCCGCTCGGGGCGCGGCGCGGCGCCGCGCGCGGGCAAGCGAGAGACTTCGGGCATGTACGGATTATCCTCTGAGCGCCTATTATAAAAACTTGTAATCCCGGCCGCTGGGCGGCCCCTACAGGAGCAATACGATGGATCTGGGAATCAAGGGCAAACGCGCGCTGGTGTGCGCATCGAGCAAGGGTCTGGGCCGCGCCTGCGCGCTGTCGCTGGCGCGCGAAGGTGCGCAGGTAGTGATGCTGGCGCGCGGCCGCGATGCCCTGGAAGCCGCAGCGGCCGACATCCGACAGCATACCGGCGCCCAGGTCATCACGGTGGCAGCCGACATCACCACGCCCGCCGGCCGCGCGGCGGCACTGGCCGCCTGCCCCGACCCCGACATCCTGGTCACCAATGCCGGCGGGCCCAAGCCGGGGGATTTCCGCGACTGGTCGCGCGACGACTGGGTCGCCGCCCTGGACGCCAACATGCTGACGCCCATCGAACTGATCCGCGCCACCGTGGACAAGATGATCGAGCGCCGCTTCGGCCGTATCGTCAACATTACTTCCGCCGCGGTAAAAATGCCCATCGACACCCTGGGCCTGTCCAACGGCGCGCGTACCGGCCTGACCGGCTTCGTGGCCGGCCTGGCGCGCCAGGTGGCGGCGCACAACGTTACCATCAACAACCTGCTGCCCGGTCCGTTCGCCACGGACCGCCTGACCCAGAACGCCATCAAGACCGCCGAGACCACCGGAAGCGACGTGGAAGACGTGATGGCGGCCCGCCAGGCCGGCATTCCGGCCCGCCGCTTCGGCGATCCGGCCGAATTCGGCGATGCCTGCGCCTTCTTGTGCAGCGCCCAGGCCGGCTATATGACGGGGCAGAATCTGGTGCTGGACGGGGGGCTGTATCCGGGCACGCTTTGACCGCCTCAGGAATACATGGCCTCGTCCGAATCCCACGGGCTGGCGCTGCGGCTGAAAAAAGCGCGGGGCGTGGTGTCCGCAATACGCTTGAAGGCGGTGCAGAATGTCGAGGCATCGGCAAAACCCGATTCGACCGCCGCGGCGAACAGGGATTTGCCCGTTGCCAGCAAGGTCAGCGCATGCAATATCTTGGCATGCCGTAGCCACACCGCGTAAGAAACGCCGGTCTCGGCCGTCATCCGGCGGCCGAACGTGCGCAGCGACATGCCGGCATAGCGGGCCGCATCCCGCGTGGCGGGCACCTGCCCGGGGTCTTCCAGTACGCGTTCGCACAACTGCCGCAGGCCGGCCGAGCGAGGCCATGGCAGGCTGATGGCCGGCGCCGGCAGCAGGCGGATCTCGTCGACCACCAGGCGGGTGATCCGCTCCAGCCGCGGCACCCGTGGCGTGATCAGCGGCGCTTCCGCCAGGGCCAGCACCAATTCGCGCAGCAGCGCGCTGAGCGCCACGCGGCAGGGCTCGGCACGCAACGAGCGGCTACGGCCGCGGGAAATGAATACGGTAACGATCCGGCTGCTGGCTCGCGCCGACAGGTCCGCCTCTACGTCGGCCGGCAACCACAGAGCCGAGTCGCCGGCCAGCAACCAGACATCCGCCTGGGTTCGTACAGCCAGCACGCCGGACAGCACGATCAGCAGCCGCGCGCGGTTGCGGCCGCTGCTCGTGCGTCGCGTGCCGGCTGCCCACGCCGCTGCCATGGCGCTGACGGGCGCGCCGGCGTTTTCGTAGTCTTCGAATTTCTCGCTTTTTCCGTACACGGCGCGCCCAGGAAACGGGTAGAAAGAATGGCGTTTTTTAAAAATACTTTGGCTCTTATAGCAAATAAGGCGGCCGACGAGTCCTTTAATGTGTGCCCCACCCCCAAGAAAAACGGAGACACACATGAACACGCACAAGTACCAGCCCAGGACGTCATGGCGCATACCGCTGGCCATGCTGGCGGGCCTACTGGCCGGGGCCCAGGCCAGTGCCGCGCAATCCGTGCGGATCGGCATCGTGGCCGACATGTCGGGGGTCTACGCGGACGTCAGCGGTGCGGGCGTGGTGCACGGCGCCACGCTCGCGGCGCAGGATTTCATGCAACGCAATCCGGGATGGAAGGTCGAGATACTGGCGGCCGATCACCAGAACAAGGCCGATATCGCCAGTGCCCGGGCACGGGAATGGATCGACCGCGACAATGTCGATATGGTGATGAATGGCGCGAACTCGGCAACCGGCCTGGCCGTGGCGGGCGTCGCCGCGGCAAAACATCGCGTCAATTTCGATGTCGGGGCGGCGACCACGCGGCTAAGCAACGAAAGTTGCACGCCCTACACCGTTCAGTACGTATATGACACTTATATGCTGTCGCATGCGACGGCCAGCGCGCTGGTCAAGCATGGTGGAAAGCGCTGGTTCTTCCTGACCGCCGACTATGCTTTCGGGCATTCGCTGGAAGCCGACACCAGCAAAACCGTGACACAGAGCGGCGGAGAAGTGCTGGGCGCGGTCAGGCACCCCGTCAATACGCCGGATTTCTCGTCCTACCTGCTGCAAGCCCAAAGTTCGCGCGCCGACGTGATAGGTCTGGCCAACGCCGGCGGCGACACGATCAACGCCATCAAGACCGCCAACGAGTTCGGCCTTACCGCACAACAAAAGCTGGCCGGCCTGCTGCTGTTCATCAATGACATCGACAGCCTGACCTTGCCCGTGGCCAAGAACATGTACCTGACCACCGCCTGGTATTGGGACCTGAATGACGATACTCGCGCTTTCGGGAAACGCTATTTCCAGAAAATGAAGCGCATGCCCAATATGGCCCAAGCCGGAGCCTATTCGGCAGTATCCACGTATCTCGAGGCCACGCTGAAGACCGGCGGCAAGGATGCCGACGCCGTGATGAAGACGCTCAAGTCGATGACCATCCAGGACATGTTCACGCGGGGCGGCAGAATCCGCGCCGACGGACGCATGGTGCACGAAGCGTATCTGATGCGGGTCAAACAGCCGGACCAGTCCCGCTACCCCTGGGATTACTACGATATTGTCGAGACTATTGCCGCCGAAGACACGGTGCTACCCCTGGCGCAGTCGCGCTGCCCGCTGGTGGAAAAACCGCAATGAATATGCAGCTCGACGCCGAACACCTGGCCTGGCAGCACCGTGTGCGCAGGTTCGTTCGCGATGAACTGGTCCCCTTGTCCAGCCGCATCGAAGCAGAGGCGCGCATCCCGCAATCGGCCATCACCCGGCTGCGCGACATGGGGTTGTTCGGGACCCACACGCCGCGCCAGTACGGCGGCCTGGGCCTGTCCATGCTGGGCAGTTGCATCGCAGTGGAAGAGCTTGCCGCCGCGCACATCGCTTTCTATTACACCTGCGGCGTAAACATCCACATAGGCTCCAAAGCCATCGAGCTTGCCGGCACCGAGGTGCAAAAGCGTGATTACCTGAGCCCGCTGGCGCGCGGCGAATTCATCGGCGCCCTGGCCATGACTGAGCCGCAGGCCGGATCCGATGCCGCCGCCATTGCGACCCGGGCGGTGCGGCAGGGTGACCGCTATGTGTTGAACGGCAGCAAGACTTTTATTACCAACGCCCAGATCGCCGATTGCTTTACGGTAATCGCTCGCACCGCCGACAGCCCAGGCAGTGGCGGGTTGTCGGCATTCATTGTTGCTGGCGATACGCCCGGCCTGATGGTGGGGCCGCCGATGCCCATGCTGGGCGGGGCGGGCTCGCTGCACAACGAAGTGACCTTCACCGATTGCGCAATACCCGCCAGCCATCTGCTGGGGCGCGAAGGCGATGGCTTCAGGCTGGCCATGCAATGCCTGGACCACGGCCGCACCCATTGGGCGTTCTACTGTACCGGCTTGGCGAGCGCATTGCTGCGCCTGGCCATGGCGCGCGCAACCGAACGCCGCCAGTTCGGTCGCGCGCTGGCCGATAATCAGGCCACGCAATGGCTGCTGGCTGATATGGCGGCATCGCTGCATGCCGCCCGGCTGGTGGCGCGCGACGCCGCCTGGCAATTCGACCATGATCCGGCCGGACGCACACTTTGGTCGGCCATGGCCAAGCTGGCGAACGCCGATATGGTTTTCCGGATTGCCGACCATACGCTCCAGTTGTACGGTGGTTACGGCTACTGCAAAAGCCACCCGATCGAGCGCATGTGGCGGGAATCGCGCGTGGTGAGAATCCTGGACGGCACGTCGGAAATGATGCGGCAAATCGTCGCGCGAGAATGCCTGAAAGGCGTTTTCCCCCTTGAGTGAACAGACCGAAATGTCTCGATCGCAACACCCTGTCCTGCCCGGCCTGATGCAGGATTACCCGCTTACTGTCGGCATGCTGCTCGAACGCATGGGCGAGCTGCACGGCCATAAAACCCTGACGACCCGCCGCGCGGATCAATTCGAGCAATCTACTTATGCCGCCCTGATCGGCCGCGTGCATCGGCTGGCGGGCGCCTTGCATGGCCTGGGCGTCGCCCGCGGCGCGCGGGTTTCGACGTTGATGTGGAACGGTCCGGAGCATCTCGAAGCTCATCTGGCCGTTCCCGCCATGGGCGCCGTGCTGCATACCGTCAATGCCAGGCTGGCACCCGCCTCGATCGGCCGCGTGCTGGAGCAGACGGCGCCCCACGTCGTCCTGGTCGAGGAATCCCTGGCGGACGTACTGCTTGCCGTACCGCTGCCATCGTCGGTACGCGCAGTACTGGTGGCCGACTGCCGCAACACGGGCCATGCATGGCCCGCACCCGCGCGCGGCGCCCCTCGCTGGCTGCGCTACGAAGACCTGCTGGCGCAAGCCGATCGCCGCTATTTCTGGCCGGCGCTCGACGAGCGCAGCGCCTGCGGTATTTGCCATACGTCTGGAACCACCGGCGCGCCCAAGGGAGTGGTATACAGCCACCGGTCTACTGTGCTGCATGCGATGTCGTGCCTGTACGCCGACGGCATCGGCCTGCGCGAGCGCGATACCTGCCTGCCGGTGGTGCCTCTATTCCACGCCCATGGCTGGGGTTTTCCGTACGCTTCCTGCCTGGCAGGCGCTTCGCTCGCCTTCAGCCACCGCAACTCCGACCCCGCCGCACTGGCCGAACTCATCGAGCGCGCCGGCGTCACCGTTGCGACCGCCGTTCCCACCGTCTGGATCAATCTGCTGGAGCAACTGCGCAGCGGCGCCATTCCGGCCGCGCGCCTGCAGACCTTGCGCCACATCCCCATCGGCGGCGCCGTGGTGCCGGGCCACCTGATCGACGGCTACGCTGAATTCGGCATCCACGTGCGCCATTGCTGGGGCATGACCGAAGCGTCGCCGCTGGGCTTGGTGTCCATGCGGCGCAGCGAGCTCAGCGACACGGAGTGGGTGGCGGCGCGCGCCCATCAAGGCATTGCGCCGGTTGGCTGCCAGGTGCGGGTCGTTACCGATACCGGCGTGGTGGCCCCGCGCGACGGCAAGACAGTGGGCGAACTGCAATTGCGTGGCGCCTGGGTCGCCGATAGCTATTACGCGCCCGACAAGCCGGGCTTGCGCAACGACGCACAAGCGTTCGATACCGACTCGGATGGTCGGCGCTGGCTCAAGACCGGCGACATGGCCTGGATCAACGCGTTGGGATACGTGCATATCGTCGACCGCGCCAAGGACCTGATCAAATCCGGCGGCGAGTGGATCTCCAGCCAGGATCTCGAAACCGCACTGATGGAGCACCCCGCCGTATGCGAGGCCGCCGTCGTCGCGGTGCCGGACGATATCTGGCAAGAGCGGCCGATGGCGTATCTGTCGCTGACGCACCAGCCGGAATGCGGCACGCCGAATTTCGCCGCCTATCTCGAAACGCGCTTCCCGCGCTGGCAGATCCCCGAGCGCTTTGTCGTGCTGCTGGAATTGCCCAAGGGCACCACCGGCAAGGTGGACAAGGCCCAACTGCGCATCCTGGCCGCCAGCCCGCGCGGGCACGCCGGCAAGGGTCGCTGAGGGCCGAACCGCCTGGCCGAATGGCCTCGCCCCCTGGCGGAAGTGTTGCGCGCACGCCCTGTGCCGGGCGCAAACCCCGGCAATGCCTGCCCCGCAGTCATATAATTTCCGCCAGCGCCGGGCCCAGGGCCCGGCACCGGCCGCGCCACGAGGCGTGCCTTTTCTTCAGGAAGCCCAGCCACCCATCATGCCCGACCAGGAACCCGACACCGTCTCTGCCCAAGAAGCCCCCGAATTCGCCGCCGCGCAATTCGTCCGATGGTTCCGCGAAGTTGCCCCTTACGTACATGCTTTCCGAGGCAAGACCTTCGTGGTCGCCTTCGGCGGCGACCTGGTGCAGGCTGGCGCGCTGAATGCGCTGGTGCAAGACCTGTCGCTGTTGTCGGCGCTGGGGGTACGGCTGGTGCTGGTGCATGGTTCGCGCCCGCAGGTCAATGAGCAATTGCGCCTGAAAGGCTATACCCAGCAATTCGACCGCGGCCTGGCGCCCACCGACCCGGCCGCGCTGGAATGCGCCAAGGAAGCGGCCGGCGAGATCCGCCTGGATATCGAGGCAGCGTTCAGCCAGGGGCTGCCCAACACCCCGATGTCGCATTCGCATATCCGCGTCATTTCGGGCAATTTCGTCACCGCCCGCCCCACCGGAGTGGTCGATGGCATCGACTACAAGCACACCGGCCAGGTGCGCAAGATCGATGTCGACGCCCTGAAGTTCGCCATTGAAAAAGGCTCGTCGGTGGTGTTGCTGTCACCGCTGGGCTTCTCGCCCACGGGCGACGCCTTCAACCTGGCCATGGAAGACCTGGCCACCAGCGTGGCGGTAGCCCTGCGCGCCGAGAAGCTGATTTTCCTGTCCAGTTCGCCCGGCGTGCTGGCCCCCGACGGCACGGTGGACACCGAACTGGCCCGCATCGATGCCGACGCCCTGCTGCAGCAAGGCGAGCTCGACGAAGACACCGCGTTCTTCCTGCGCCACGCCTCGCTGTCGGTCAAGCGCGGCGTGGCGCGCGCGCACCTGGTGCCCTATGCCCTGGACGGCAGCGTGCTGCTCGAGATATTCACCCACGATGGCGTAGGCACCATGGTGGTGGAAGACACGCTGGACGACTTGCGCCCGGCCACGCTGGACGACGTGGGCGCGATCCTGAGCCTGATCGAGCCGCTCGAGGCCGACGGCACGCTGGTGCCGCGCCCGCGCAGTGTCATCGAACGCGAGGTCGAGCGCTTTACGGTGCTGGAGCACGACGGCGTCATCTACGGCTGTGCCGCGCTGCACCCCTATCCCGACGATCACATGGCGGAAATGGCCTGCCTGATCGTGAATCCCGAATGGCAGGGCTCGGGCGAAGGCGAAATCCTGCTGCGCCACATGGAGTCGCGGGCCCGCGCCATGGGCGCGCGGCGGTTGTTCGTGCTGACCACCCGCACCTCGCATTGGTTCATGAAGCGCGGGTTCGTGCAAGGCGGAGTCGCCGACTTGCCGCGCGAAAAGCAGCACAACTACAACCGCTCGCGCAATAGCCTGGTTTTCATCAAAAAACTGTAAGCGGCCGCTTTGTAACCGCGGGCGGCCGGCGCACCGGCCCGCGGGCCGCTAAAATGGCAGGTCCCTCATTGAAACCGGCAGCGAACCATGTCCCGTACCGTCAACTGTGTAAAACTGAAGCGCGAAGCCGAAGGGCTGGACTTTCCCCCGTATCCGGGCGAACTGGGCACCCGCATCTGGCAAAGCGTATCCAAGGAAGCCTGGGAAGAATGGAAGCAGGTGCAAACCCGCCTGGTCAACGAAAACCGCCTGAACCTGGCTGACGCCCGCGCCCGTAAGTACCTGCAACAGCAAATGGAACGTTTCCTGTTCGAAGACGGCAGCGTCGAAGCCCAGGGCTTCGTGCCGCCTTCGGCCTGAAGGCCGGCCGTGCGCGTCCCTGCCCTGCCGCAACAGAATCCAGGCACGCAAGGTGCCTGGATCTTGCACTAGAACTGGAGCCCCAGCGCTTCTTTCAGCAAGGCCACTCGAGGGTTGAGCGGCCCTTGCCTGAGAATCAGCGCCACCACGCTGGATGGCGGTTCGGGCATGACACGTACCTGCCTGACCGACTCCGCCTGCACGGCGCTGTGATGTAGCAGCGCCACATCCGGAACGATGCCTATGCCCAGGCCAGCCGCCACGAACTGAACGCTGGTGGTCGGGCTTGTCGATTCGATCACGGGCAAAGGCACCGGCACCCCGGCATGCCTGAAGCAGTCTTCGATGAGCTTGCGGCCCATCGACCCACCGTTCTTCGTGCCGCCGTGGCACGTGCGGAAATTGCTGGGCGACTGCACGACCGCGGTGGCCGGTGGCGCCGAGAGCATGTCCCGCGCGCCCTATGCCAGCCCGGCCCTGCGCTTCGGCGCGCGCCGGGGCGACACCCCCGTGGTGGACACATTGCTGGGCGCATTGCACGACCCGTTCCATCGTATCCATATGGGCACGACGGCAGAGAACGTGGCCAGGAAACCGCGCCAGCCCTGCCCCCCGGCTGCGGCCCGCCGCTATCATGATGACCCACCCACGCCCCTTATCGGCAATCCAGCAGTTCGACTCGTTCAGTCTCTTGCCGGCTTCGTGGGACAACCGGCAATCGTTTCCCCCAGTCTGTTGATAGACCAGGAAATGACCGACCGGTTTGCGCTGGTAACCCACGACACGCAGTGGATTCATGTCGACCGCGAGCGTGCGATTGCCCAGTCTCCGTACGGGCACACCATTGCGCACGGCTTTCTGGTGCTGTCCCTGCTGACCTGCTGGCAGGCAAGCTGCATCGCCTTTCCCGGCGCGGCCGTGGTGTTGAACTACGGTTTCGACAAGGTGCGCTTCACCGCGCCCATCCGGTCCGGTGCGCGCGTGTCGGCAAGCTTCGCATTGGCGCAGGTGGCCGAGACCCGGCCGGGCGAGGCCCGTTGTTCCTGGAATGTCACGGTGCAGGCCGACGACGCGCGGCGGCCCTCGGTGCACGCCGATTGGCTGATCATGGCCCGCTATGAATAAGCAGCGTCTGTTTGACGCCGGAGCAAGCCTGCCGCCTGAAAAAAAGGCCACCCCTTGGGTGGCCTTTGCCTGCCCGGCTGCCAACGATGGCGGCTCAGGCCTCGCTGGCGGGGGGCTGCCCGGACGCAACGGTGTCGTCGTCTTCGCCACGGGCCTGGCGTTCGGCATTCTTCACGCCGGTATGCCGCACGTCGGCGCCCTTTACCATGTAGATGACCCGTTCGGCCATGTTCTTGGCATGATCGCCGATGCGCTCGAGCGCGCGGGCGATGAACACCATGTCGATGGCGCGCGAGATGGTGCGCGGGTCTTCCATCATGTAGGTGATCAGGGTCCGCAGCGCACCCTTCCATTCACGGTCGACTTCCTTGTCGCTGCGCACCACCTGGGCCGCCAGGATGGGATCAAGCCGCGCGAAGGCATCGAGCACGTTGTGCAGCATATGGCCCACGCTGTTGGCCATGTGACGCAGTTCGATCACGGGAATGTGGCGCTGCTCGGTGTCGTACATGCGGCGCACGGTATTGGCGATTTTCTCGGCCTCGTCGCCGCAGCGTTCCATGTCGGTCAGCATCTTGGACACGGCCAGCAAGGTGCGCAGGTCGATGGCGGTAGGCTGGTGGCGCGCCAGGATCAGGCTGACGCGCTCGTCGATCTCGACTTCGTAGCGATTGACCTGCTTTTCGCGTTCGCGCACTTTCTCGACCAGTTCCAGGTCTCCGGTGGGAACGGCGTCGACCGATTCCTGGATCATGGCCTCGACCACGCCGCCCATCTGCAGAAACTGCGAACGGACGCTTTCCAGATCGGCGTCGAATTGCTTGTTGGTGTGCTCCGTCATCCGGACTCCCTGCGTAGTTGTGTACATAGCGATGCCCTGTGTGCGCAATGCGTGATGGGCCTGCCGACCCGCAAGGATATGACTTGAATATGACAAGATTATGAATCGGGCCCGGGCGGCCGGCAAGGCCGCCCTTCGGGGCGCCCGCCTGGCCGGGGACCGGCGCGGCTAGGGCCGCTCGATCCGTCGAATACCTTGCTGCGTGGCCAGCAGCGCCACGTCCGCGCCGGCACGGGCGAACAGCCCGCAGGTGACCACCCCGGGCAGATTGTTGACCATGGCCTCGAGGCCGGGCGCGTCATCGATCTGCAGGTCCGACACATCCAGGATGAGATTGCCGTTGTCGGTGGTGTAACCCTCACGCAGGCGGGGCTGGCCGCCCAGGGCGGCCAAGGCCCGCGCCACGGCCTGGCGCGCCATGGGAATGACCTCGACCGGCAGCGGAAAGCGCCCCAGGCGCTCGACCAGCTTGGATTCGTCGGCGATGCAGATGAAGCGCTCGGCCACCGAGGCCACGATTTTCTCGCGCGTGTGCGCGCCGCCGCCGCCCTTGATCATGTGCAGGCGGGCGTCGATTTCGTCGGCCCCGTCGACGTAGACAGGCATGCTGGCTACCTGGTTCAGGTCCAGCACGGTCAGCCCATGGCCGGCCAGGCGGGCGGCGCTGCGTTCGGAACTGGCCACCATGCCGCGCAGTTGGCCACGGTAGCGGGCCAGGCCGTCAATGAACAGGTCGGCGGTCGAGCCCGTACCCACGCCGATGATCACGTCCGGCCCCAGCAGGGGTTCGATAAGCGCCAGCGCCGCGTCGGCGGCCTGTTGTTTGAGTTCTTGCTGAGTGAGCATGGTGGGGTGGCGCGCCGGGGCGCGCGGAAGTCAAAAGGGATCCAGCGCTGCAATTTAGCAGATACCCGGCCAGGTCCGGGCCAGGATCGCCGCCAGGTCGGCGCCCGCCGGCAGTTCTCCGACGATGCCGCCCGGATGCGCCAGGCGGCTGGCCACGAAGGCATCGGCCACTGCCGCCGGGGCGTGGCGGATCAGCAGGGCCGCCTGCCACAGCCGGGCCAGCCTGGCCGCCAGGCGCCGCGCCTGGGCCGGGTCGGCCGCCTGGCCGGACTGGCCCGCCGCCAGCGCGCGCCAGTCGTCCCAGGCCTGGTCATAGGCCGCCCAGGCGCCGCGCGCGGGGTCCAGTTCGGCATGCAGGGCTGCCAGGCAGTCCGGGTCGCGCTGCAGGGCGCGCAGCACATCCAGGGCCATGATGTTGCCCGACCCCTCCCAGATGGAGTTGACCGGCGCCTCGCGGTACAGGCGGGGCAGAGGCCCGTCTTCGATATAGCCGTTGCCGCCCCAGACCTCGATGCATTCTGCGATGGCGCCAATGGCGCGCTTGCATATCCATAACTTGGCGGCCGGCGTGCCCACGCGCACCAGCGCGCGCGCATCGGCCCGGCCGCGCTCGTCGACCGCGCGGGCCAGCCGCAAGGCCCAGGCGGTGGCGGCCTCGCTTTCCAGGGCCAGGTCGGCCAGCACCTGGCGCATCAGCGGCTGGGCCGCCAGGGCCTGGCCAAAAGCGTGCCGGTGCCGCGCATGGTGCGCAGCCTGCACCACCGCCTGGCGCAGCAAGGCGGCGCTACCCAGCACACAATCGAGCCGGGTAGTGGCCGCCATCTGCAGCAACAGCGGCAGGCCGCGGCCGGGTTCGCCCATCAGCATGCCCCAGGCCTGCTCGAACTCCACTTCGCCGCTGGCATTGCTGCGATTGCCCAGCTTGTCCTTCAGGCGGCGGACGCGCACTGTATTGCGCGGCCCGTCGGGCGTCCAGCGCGGCACGAAAAAACAGCCTGGCCCGGCGTCGGTGTTGGCCAGCACCAGATGCGCATCGGCGTGCGGTACCGAGTAGAACCATTTGTGGCCGGTCAGCCGGTACACCGCCCCGCGCCCGCCTTGCCCGACTGGCTCGGCATGCGTGGTGATGGCGCGCAAGTCGGACCCGCCCTGCTTTTCGGTCAGGCCCATGCCGATCAGGGCGCCACGTTTGCCGGCCAATGGCGCATCGGTGGCATCGTAGTCGTGCGAGGCCAGCGCCGGCAGCCAGGCCTGAGTGAAATCGATAGCCCCGGCGGGCTCGCCTTGCAGCAGCGGCACCGCCGCGAAAGTCATGGTGGTGGGGCATAGCGTGCCGGCTTCGACCTGGCCCTGCATCAGGTAGGCGGCCGCGCGCGCGACCTGCGCGCCCGGCTTGGGCTGCAGCCAGGCACCGCTGTGCAGGCCGCGCGACACAATACCGGCCATCAGCACATGCCAGGCGGGGTTGAACTCGACCCTGTCGACGCGATGGCCGTTGGGGTCGTATCCCTGCCAGCGCGGCGGACAGCGATTGGCCTCGGTAGCGGCGGCCAGGATGGGCGCGCGCCCCAGCCAGGCGCCGTGCTCGCGCAGCGCGGCCACCGAGCCGGCCGCGCCTTCGCGCTGCACCGCCTGGCTCAGGGCGATATCAGTGTCGTACAGCGAGTAGTCTTCCAGGGGCGCCACCTGGTTGACGACGGTATGGGTCTGGAAAGACAGCATGCGGGTCTCCCGGTCATTGGCACTACCTTAAGCGTTTCAGTTGCATGCCTTTTACGATTCGGTGCTGCCTGGTGTGCCGGGGGGTTGCGTATCGTCCCCCAGCAATTTCCGCGCCTCGTCGTCGGGCATCACCTCGACTGTCTTCAAATTGCGCAGCATGGCGCGCGTGCGCACTTCGGTCTGACCCAATTTGCTGCTGGCGGTATCCAGCGTCTTTTTGACGCTCGCCAGCGAATCGCCGAATTTGGCGAATTCGGTCTTCACGGCCCGCAGCACCTGCCACACCTCGGACGAACGCTGCTCGATAGCCAAGGTGCGAAAACCCATTTGCAGGCTGTTCAGCATGGCGGCCAGGTTGCTGGGGCCGGCGGCGTTGACGCGCAAGGCCTGCAGCTTGTCGAGCAGGCCGGGGCGGCGCAGGACTTCGGCGTACAGGCCTTCGGTGGGCAGGAACATGATGGCGAAATCGGTCGTGTGCGGGGGAGCGACATATTTGGCGGCGATCTGCCGCGCCTGCACTTCGATGGCGCGCGCCAGCGCGGCGCCGGCGATGCGTTCCCCGTCGGGGTCGGCGGCGTCGCAGGCGTCCATGAGCCGTTCATATTCTTCTTTGGGGAACTTGGCATCGATCGGCAGCCATACCGGCCGGGCACCGGCCTCGCGGCCGGGCAGGCGGATGGCGAACTCGACCATGGCATCGCTGCCCGGCACCGGCTTGACGTTGCTGGCGTACTGGTCTGCCGTCATGGTGTCCTGGAGGAGGCGCGCCAACTGTACTTCGCCCCAGGTGCCACGCGACTTGACGTTGGTGAGCACGCGCTTGAGATCGCCCACCCCGGCGGCCAGCGACTGCATTTCGCCCAGGCCCTTGTGCACCGCCTCGAGCCTGTCTGACACCAGCCTGAATGATTCGCCCAGGCGCTGTTCCAGCGTGGCATGCAGTTTTTCATCCACGGTGCGCCGCATCTCGTCGAGCCGCTTGCCATTGTCGGTTTGCAAGGCCTGCAAGCGCTGGTCGACGGTCTGACGCACCTCTTGCATGCGGCGATCGTTCAAGGCCACCAGGCCTTCGAGCCGTTCGCCGAACTGCGCGGCGAAGCGCGCCAGCGCATCGGCATATTCGGCACGGGCCGCCTGCCCGTCGCGCGACAGCACGGCGCGCAAGGCTTCGTGGCTTTGGGCCAGTTCGGCGCGCAAGCCCCGGGTCGATTCGGCGAACTCGGTGCGCAGCCCGCGCTGACTTGCGTCGAGGTCGGCGCGCAGGACGCGTTCCAGGCGTTCCAGGGCATCGGTCACGCCAGGATCGGCCGTGCGACGCAGCCACAGGCTCGCTACAGCCAGTAACGCCAGCACGGCTGCCGCCGCGGTGACCCAGGGCAAGACTTCGATCAAGGCTGTCTCCTGAAAGCCCCATTGTAGGCGGGCCGCCGGGCCTATTTGCCCGGCTCGGTTGCGAAAAACCGGGTTAACTTCGACAATCGCAGGAAATAAAGACCCACCCCGAACCACACCGTGCAAGACGAATCCCGCCCCCTGGTCGTCGCTCCGCGCCTCGACCTGGGCCCCCAAACTTCGCTGGACCTGCTGGCCACCGTGCCGGCTGCGTCGTCCGACAGCTATGCCACCGTATTCGGGCCATTGGATCTCGCGGGCGCGCGGGTGCTGGCCAAAGGCGCCGACCGATACATCTTCCAGCATCCCAACGAGCCATCGCTGCTGGTCAAGGTGATCGATATGGACGCCTACGCGGCGTACCTGGAACGCAAGCCGTTCAAGCGCTTCTACAAGCAGTTCCAGCGTGAAAGCGCCTACCGGGTGTACCTGAACGAATTGTCGGAATACGTCACCACCACCACGATGCCTTCCGGCGTGTGGAACGTGCCCATGGCGCGCGTGGTGGGCCTGGCGCAAACCACCCTGGGCCTGGGCCAGCTGGTGGAAAAAATCACCGATGAAAACGGCGACCTGGCCCCTACCCTGGCCCAAGTCATCGCGCGCGATGGCATCAGCCTGGCGCTGAGCGCGCAACTGGATGCGTTTTTCGACGACCTGATCGACGCCCACATCGTGATCAGCGACCTGTCGGCGAAGAATATCGCCCTGGGCCGCAATGCCGACGGCAAGCCCGGCATGTACCTGATCGACGGCTTCGGCGTGCTGCCGCTGATTCCGCTATACGCCTGGAGCAAGCAGTTGAACAAGCGCCGCATGCGGCGCAAGTACAAGCTATGGCGTGCGCGCCTGCAACGCCAGTACGACGAAGCGCGGGCTGCTCAGCCCAGGATCGCTCCGTAGCGGTCCATCCAGTCGTAGTCGCGTCCGGCTTGCTGGCCGCGCCGCAGCGGGTTGCGCGTACAGAACGCGGCATAAGCCGGGTCGACATAACGATAGCGCAAGTGTTCGTCCCGCCCGGCCGGAATACCCAGCCGGGTGGTGCAGACCAGGCGTTGGGGCGACAGGCCGACATCTTCAACGAAAAACTCGGCTGGATCGAAGCGCCGCGCATCCCAGTCGGGCACTTTCAGGCCCAATGCCCGGCACAGCAGAGTCTGCCCCGCGCACAGCCGGGTGGGGGCGCGCGGCTGGCCGCTGGCATCGGGATTCAAGGCCTGCATGCGGGCCAGCGACTCGGGACCGGACACTTCGTCGACCCAGGGGTGGGCCGACTTGATCAGCACGGCATTGCCCGGTCCGCCGGCGCTGAAATTGAGCGAATCGCCGCCCCGGGCGTAATACATGTACACGGTACCGCCGTCCATGAACAGCGCGCGCCGCTTGTGCGTATAACCCAGCGAGGCATGGCTGCCCTTTTCCGTCAGGTAATACGCTTCGGTCTCGATGATGCGGGCCGACAGCCAAAGGCCGTCCAGGCGCCGCCGGATGACCATGCCCAGCAACTCCCGCGCCAGCTGGCCGGGATCTCGATTGAAGAAACTGTCGGATAGCGCGGCACCCGGCGGCCGGCGGCTATGCGCGGGCGGCCTGGAACGCCGGGCCGAATCAGCCGCCATGGTCAGGCGAAGCGCTCGCCATAGCGCTTTTCCGAGAAACCGACCGTGACCTCGCCATCGGGAGTAACCGTAACCGGGCGGCGCACCAGCGCGGGATAGTCGGCAATGAGACGCGTCCAGTCAGTGTCGGTCTGCGCCGCCTTGCGGTCGTCGGACAGGCTGCGCCAGGTCATCGAGGTACGGTTGACCAATTTTTCCCAACCGCCCACCTTGCCGGCCCAGGCCTTCAGCGTGGCCGCAGGCACGGGGTGGTCGCGGTAATCGATGAATTCATGCGTCACGCCATGGCTTGCCAGCCAGTCGCGCGCCTTGATGCAGGTGCTGCATTTGTTCAGGCCGTACAGGGTTGCTTGATGCTTCATCTGGATTCGGGTTCCTTGCGCAGTTGCAGGCGGTTGGCCAGGATGACGCAGAGGCCCACCGCCAGGATGAACAGAGTGGCCAGCGCGTTGACCTCGGGTTTCAGGCCCAGCCGTACGCGTGAGAACACCTCCATGGGCAATGTCGTGGAACCAGGCCCCGACAGGAACGAGGCCAGCACCACATCGTCGAGAGACAAGGTAAACGCCAGCAGCCAGGCCGACACCAGTGCCGGCGCGATCAGCGGCAGCGTGATGCGGAAGAACACCGTCAGCGGCGTGGCACCCAGGTCGAGCGCGGCTTCTTCGAGCGAGCGGTCCAGGTCGCGGATGCGCGCCTGGATCACTACCGCCACGAAGGCCATGCACAGCGTGACATGGCCCACCCAGATCGTGAAAGTACCGTTTTCCGCCGGCCAGCCCAGCGTGCCGCGCAGCTCCACGAACATCAGCAATAGCGAGATACCCAGCACGACCTCGGGAATGACCAGCGGCGCGCTGAGCATGCCCACGTACAGCGTGAAGCCGCGGAACCGGCCCATGCGCACCAGCACATAGCCGGCCCAGGTGCCGATGATGACCGCGGCGGTGGCGGTCAGGGCGGCGATCTTGAACGACAGCCAGGCGGCGCGCAGCAGCGCGTCATCGTTGAACAAGGACCCGTACCAGCGCAGCGAGAAGCCGCTCCAGGAGGTGACCAGCGGCGAATCGTTGAACGAGAACACCATCAGGCTGGCGATGGGCGCATACAGGAAAAAATAGCCCAGCCCCAATGCCAGGCCGCGCGCGGTCTTGTTGGGGCCTTTCATGCCTGTCCCCTTTGCATGGCTTCTTGCTGGCGCACCTGGTTGTACTGGAACAGCGCCAGCGGCACCAGCAGCAGCAAGACCATCACGCAGGTCACCGCCGAGGCCATGGGCCAGTCGGCATTGTTGAAGAACTCATTCCACATGACGCGGCCCATCATCAGGGTGTCGGCACCGCCCAGCATTTCGGGGATGACGTATTCGCCCACGGTGGGAATGAACACCAGCATGGCGCCGGCGATGACACCCGGGCGCGACAGCGGCACGGTGATGCGCCAGAACGCCTGCCAGGGCCGCGCGCCCAGGTCGTAGGCAGCCTCGAGCAGGCGCAAGTCCATCTTTACCAGGTTGGCATACAGCGGCAGGATGAAGAACGGCAGGTAGGCATACACCAGGCCGATATAGACCGCCAGGTCGGTACGATAGATTTCGAGCGGGCTGGAAATGATGCCCAGGCCCATCAGCAGCTTGTTGAGCAGGCCATCGTTGCGCAGGATGCCCACCCAGGCATACACGCGCAGCAGCAGCGAGGTCCAGAATGGCAGGATCACCGCCAACAGCAGCACATTGCGTATCGAGGGCGACGATCGGGCGATGTAGTATGCGATGGGGTAGCCGATCAACGCGCACCACACGGTGGTGACGGCGGCCATTTTCAGCGAGTTCAGGTACGTGGCCAGGTACAGGCTGTCGGTGAACAGCAGGATATAGCCGCGCAGATGCAGGCTGAACTGGATGGCCTCGTCCTTGAATTCGGCCAGCGCCGTATAGGGCGGAATGCCGAACTGCAGTTCGGCGAAGCTGATCTTGAGCACCAGCAGGAACGGCACCAGCAGGAACAGCGCCAGCCACAGGAACGGCGGCACGACCGCCAGGGTGCGGCTCGACGGTAGCCAGTCGCGCGGCGCGGGCAGTTTCATGAGGCCAACACCGTGGCGCTGTCGGCGTCCCAGCTGACGAAGATTTCTTCGTCGATACCGGGTGCGTCGATCTGGGCCAACAGCAGGCTGGGCACGCTGGCCTCGACGACCTTGCCGGAATCGAGGCGTACCTGGTAGAGCGCGTAGCTGCCCATCCAGGCCATGTGGCTGACCATGCCATGCGCCCAGTTGTAGTCGCCCTGCGGCTGGCTGCGCGACACCACCAGCCGTTCGGGCCGGATCGAGACGTGCACTTCCATGCCCAGCGGTTCACTGACGCCGTGGCTGACATACAGCGGGCGGGTGAGCTCGGCGCATTCGATGGCGACATGGTCGGGCTCATCGACCACGATGGTGCCGGTAAGCAGGTTGGTCGAGCCGATGAAGCCTGCCACGAAGCGTGAATTGGGAAACGCGTAGACATCTTGCGGCGTGCCGCATTGCACGATCTGGCCTTCGGTCATGACAGCCAGGCGATGCGCCATGGTCATGGCCTCTTCCTGGTCGTGCGTGACCAGCATGCAGGTAACCCCCACCTGTTCCAGGATCTTGACCAGCTCGATCTGGGTCTTCTGGCGGATCTGCTTGTCCAGCGCCGACATGGGTTCGTCAAGCAGCAACAGCTTGGGCCGCTTGACCAGGCTGCGCGCCAGCGCCACCCGCTGCTGCTGTCCGCCCGACAACTGGTGCGGCTTGCGGCGCGAATAGCCGGCCATCTGCACCAGGTTCAAGGCTTCGAATACGCGGTCGTGGATTTCGGCGCGGTCCACGCCTTCTTGTTTGAGGCCGAAGGCTACGTTGGCCTCGACCGTCATGTGGGGGAACAAGGCATACGACTGGAACATCATGTTGACCGGGCGCCGGTACGGCGGCACCGCGGTGATGTCTTCGCCGTCGAGCATGATCTGCCCCGACGTGGCTTCTTCGAAACCGGCCAGCATGCGCAGCAAGGTGGACTTGCCGCAGCCCGAACTGCCCAGCAGCGCAAAGATTTCATTGCGCTTGACCGCCAGGTTGACCGACCGCACGGCGACCACGTCGCCGTATATCTTGACCAGGTCCGACACCCGCACGAATTCGTGGGGGTCGGCCGAATGCTGCGCCGCGTAACGGCTGTCGCTCATGATGGCTATCGTCCGGACTTCAGTTCGGCCCACATGCGGGTCTGCAGGCGCTGGATCTTGAGGGGCTGGGCCTTGATCACGTACAGCGTCCTGGCGACGTCGGGCGGCGGGTAGATCATGGGGTTGTCGGCCACGTCTTTCACCACGAATTCGCGCGCCGCCTTGTTGGCATTGGGATAGAACATGGTATTGGTGATGGCCGCGTGCACCTGAGGCGTTTCGATGTAGTTGATGAAGGCGTGGGCGGCATCGGGGTGCGGCGCGTCTTTCGGAATGGCCATGACGTCGAACCAGGCCGGCGCCCCGCCCTTCGGAATGAAGTAATTGATTTCGTAGGGGCGCTTGGCCTCTTGCGCGCGCTTCCGGGAAATCATGACGTCGCCCGAAAAGCCGTACACCATGCACAGGTCGCCCACGGCCAGCTCGTCTATATAGCCCGACGAGCTGAACTGGCGTATGTACGGCCGGATCTGCTTGAGCAATGCCAGCGCGGCCTTGTAGTCATCGGGGTTGTCGCTGTTGGGGTCTTTGCCCAGGTACTTCAGCACCGCCGGGAACACCTGGGCGGCCTCGTCCAGTACCGAGATGCCGCAGTCTTTCAGCTTGGCGGCGTTCTCGGGCTTGAACAGCATGTCCCAATTGGCCAGGTCGACGTCTGGCCCCATGATTTCCTTGACCTTGGTGACGTTGTAGCCCAGGCCGTTGGTGCCGTAGCCCCAGGGGATGACGTGTTCGTTGCCCGGATCCACCGAGGCCACTAGGGCCATGATGTCGGGGTCGAGATTCTTCCAATTGGGTATCTTGGACTTGTCGAGCTTCTGGTACAGCCCGGCCTCGATCTGGCGCGATGCGTAGTGGGTGGACGGCACCACCACGTCGTAACCCGACTTGCCCGTCAGCAGCTTGGCCTGCAGCGTGTCGTTGTTGTCGTAGACGTCGTAGCGCACCTTGATACCGGTTTCGCGCTCGAAGCCCGGAATGGTGTCGGGCGCCGTGTATTCGGCCCAGTTATAGACATTGACGACCTTGTCCTGCGCCCACGCGCCCGACACGGCGGCGGCCAGCGCCGCGCCCAGCGCCCATTGAATTCCCGCCCTCATGTTCATTGTGAGCCCCTTGCCACACTCTGTGCGAAATTTGCCAAAGGGCAAAATGATAAAGCCTTTTTACGGGGGGTTGTCGAGGAAAAGCCGAGGAAGCCGCCCTATTTGCCCCACGGCATACCCGCCGGCGGCCGGGGGCCGCCGCGATCAGGCGCCTGGCCTTCGGCCTTAATCCAGGCAGCCCCGGTACGCCTGGTCGAGCCGGTTCCAGAGCGCCAGGCCGGCCGCGCCGCCGACCTTCTGCAGCGAACGCCGCAGGCGCAGCAGGTTGGCGCGGCGAGCCCGCTGAGACACCCCGCCGGCCGTACCGCGGTCGAAGTCGATCAGCCATGCGCGGCCCTGCGCGTCCAGCAAGATGTTGTAGGCATTCAGGTCGGCATGCCATACCCCCAGCCTATGCATGGCCGCGATGGCGCTGGCGGCGGCGTCCCACACGGGTTCGTCGAGCATGTGCGCCAACGGCCGCACATGCTCGATGCGTTCCACCAGGATGGCGGCGCGGTAAGTCAGCCCCTGGCGCCAGTATGCGGCCGCCAGCGGCGCCGGCACGCCCAGGCCGCGCTCGCGCAGCCAGGCCAGCAGACGGTATTCGCGAAAGCTGCGGGTACGGGATTCGCCCTGCCACAAGTAGGCATCGCGGCTGACCCGCGCCACCAGCCCGCCGCGCCGGTAGCGGCGCAGCACGCCGCGCCAGTCGCTGCCCTGCACGAACCAGGCCGACTGGCGGCCGCCAGCGTCCACCGGACGCGCCTGCGCGCCGTACCAGCCCGGCTCCAGCCAGTGCGGGTCGGCCGCCCCCAGGCGGGCATCGCACAGCATGGCGCCGGCCGGCGGGCCGGCCCAGGCCAGCCGCCGGGCGCCGGCGACCGCGTCGATGCCGTGTTCAGTCGTCACGATTGCGCATCCAGTCGGCGGTGCCGTAGAACGAAGCCAGCAGCCGGTCGACCAGTTCCGGCGCCAGGCCCTGGTCCTGCATCGCGCGGCCCATGCAGGCCAGCCATTGGTCGCGCTCGACGCGCCCTATGGAAAACGGCAGGTGGCGTGCGCGCAACCGGGGATGGCCGTAGCGTTCAATGTAGTAGTTGGGGCCGCCGAAATAGCCGCACAGGAACAGGAAAAGCTTGTCGCGCGCCGAATCCAGGCTGGGTCCGTGCGCGGCGCGCAACGCCGCCAGGTCGGGCTCGAGGTCCATCAGGTCGTAGAACCGGTCGACCAGCGCCCGGATGGCAGGATCGCCGCCCAGGGTTTCGTAGAGCGTGGTCGAGGTTTGCAGGGATTCGACCTGGGGTTGGACACGGGTGGCAGTCATCATGCTTCTCGCAGGGTAAGCAGCGGCGGGGTCCGCAGCACGCCGCGCAGTGCCAGCGCGGCACCGCCCCAGGCGGCCGCCATGCCACCGGCCACGCCGGCCAGCCATGGCCACGCGCTGAGCGTGATGCGGAAATCGAACACATAGGTGGACAAGGCCCAGGCAATGACGCTGGCCCCAACCGCCGCAAGCAGGCCCGCCAGCCCGCCCACGGCCAGTACTTCCAGGCGCTGGGCACGCGCCAGTTGGGCTCGCGTGGCGCCCAGCGCGCGCAGCACGGCCGCTTCGCGAACCCGCTCGTCGCGGGTGGCTGTCAGGGCGGCGGCCAGCACCAGCACGCCGGCGGCCAGCGTGAACACGAACAGCAGCTGCACCGCGGTGACGACCTGGTCCAGTACCGATTGCAGCTGGCTCAGGATGGAACCCACGTCGAACACCGTCAGGTTGGGAAACTGGCGCACCAGCTCGCGTGGCAGCGCCGCCTGGCCAGCCGGCAGGTGAAAAGAGGTGATCCAGCTTTGCGGCATGTCTTCCAGCGCCGCGGGCGACAGCACCGCGAAGAAATTGACCTGCATGGAATCCCAATCGACGCTGCGTGTGCCGGACACGGTGGCGTCGACCTGCTGGCCGGCGATGTCGAAAGTCAGTATGTCTCCCACCGACAGGCGCAGCGACTTGGCCAGGCCCGATTCCAGCGAGACTTCAGGCAGGTCGGGCCGCAGCCAGCGCCCCTGCTCGATGCTGTTGCCGGCCGGCAGGGTGTCGCCATAGGACAGGTTGAACTCGCGATCGACCAGGCGCTTGGCGCGCGGCTCATCGTAGTCGGCCGGGCCCACGGCGCGCCCATCGACCGCGACCAGCCGGCCGCGCACCATGGGCCACAGCGCCACATCGCGCAACCCATGGCCGGCCAGGAAGTCGAGCACGGGCTGGCGCTGGTCGGGCTGGATATTGATCAGGAAGCGGTTGGGTGCATCGGGCGGCAGTGTGCGCTGCCAGCCGGCCACCAGGTCGGTGCGGGTCATGGCCAACAGCAGCAAAGCCATCAGGCCGATCGCCAGCGCGCAGACCTGGGTAATGGTGGCGGCGCGCCGGCGCACCACGCCGGCCAGCGCGAAACGCAGCGCCGGCAGGCCGGCGGCCAAGCGGCGCAGCCGGGCCAGGCCCAGCACACACAGCCAGGCCACCAGGGCGAACGCCGCGAAAGCGCCCAGGAAACCGCCCGCCACCACGGCGCCCAGCCGCGCGTTGCCCGCGAACCACCAGATCAGCAGGGCAAAGCCGGCCGCCCCCAACGCATAGCCCGCCACGCTGCGGGCGCGCAAGGTATCGGCGTCGCGGCGCAGCACCCGGGCGGGCGGCACGTGGCGCAGTTGCGCCAACGAAGGCAGCGCGAAACCCAGCAGCAGCAGCACCCCGGTCACCAGGCCCTGCAAGGCCGGAATGGCCGAGGGCGCCGGCAATTGCGTGTCGATCAGGCTGCCCAGTGCCAGCACCAGCCCCTGGTGCACGGCGTAGCCCAGCAGGCAGCCGGCCGCCGAGGCGGACAGGCCGACCAGGGTGAATTCCAGTACCAGCATGCGGGTGACCTGCGCCTGCACGGCGCCCAGGCACCGCATGACCGCGATGCCGTCGCGATGCCTCACCATGAACCGCCCTGCCGCCAGCGCCACCGCCACCGCCGAGATCAGCACGGCCAGCAGCGCCACCAGGGAAAGGAAACGTTGCGCGCGATCGAGCGTGCGCTGGATTTCGGGGCGGCCGGATTCCAGGGTGGCCAGCTTCTGGCCGCGCTGCAGGTGCTGGCCCAGCCACTCGGAATAGGCCTGGACCGCGGCGGGATCGCCGGCAGCCAGCAACGCATAATCGATGCGGCTGCCGGGCGCCACCAGGCCGGTGGCCGGCAGGTCGTCGGCCCGCATCATGATGCGCGGCGCCACGTTCACGAACTGCATGCCGCGATCGGGCTCGTAGGTGATCACGCGCGCCACCCGCAACCGGCTGTCGCCCAGGCCGACGCTGTCGCCCACGCTGATGCCCAGCAGGGCCAACAGCTGCGGGTCGGCCCAGACCGTGCCGGGCGCCGGGATGTCGCGCGTGGGCGTGCCCTCGGCGTAGGCGGTATCGCCCACCCGCAGGCTGCCGCGCAGGGGATAGCCGGGCTCGACCGCCTTCAGCGAAACCAGTTGCGCGGCGTCGCCGGCGCTGGCCATGGACGGAAACTGCAAGGTGCGCGAGACATCCAGGCCCCGCTGGCGGGCGGCGTCGATGAATTCGGCGGAAATAGGCTCGTCGGCATCGAGCACCAGATCGGCGCCCAGCATCTGGCTGGCATCGCGCTCAAGTGCGCGCCCCACCCGATCGGCCAGGAAACCGACGCTGGTGACCGCGGCCACGGCCACCACCAGGGCCAGCAC
This sequence comes from Bordetella sp., assembly GCA_035628955.1. Taxonomy (GTDB): domain Bacteria; phylum Pseudomonadota; class Gammaproteobacteria; order Burkholderiales; family Burkholderiaceae_B; genus Bordetella_A. The sequence continues at coordinate 3,726 of DASPIV010000645.1, read as the reverse complement.
CAGCAGGCGCAGTTCGCCGGCGCGGGCATCGCGCATCATCATGCGGGCGCCCTGGCGCAGGGCGGACATCAGGCCGGGCGGCCGCGCGGGGGAGGGAGAATCAGGGAAATCCATCATTTTGCAATGGTAACCAAAGGACTGTTTGTCAGGGGAATCCCGCTATCATGCGCGCTGGGCGTAACATGCGATGCGCCAAAACCAATATTTGTTCCCCGGGAGAAGACACCATGCGTAAGACCTGGCTTGCCGCCACCATCCTGGCTGCCTGCGCCGCCACCGCCGCGCTGCCCGCAGCCGCACAGAATACGCTGAAGATGGCGTATGCCCTGTCGACCTCGTCGCACTACGGTGCCGGCGCCGAGGCCTTTGCCAAGTCGATCGAGGCATCCAGCAACGGCAAGTACAAAGTCCAGCAGTTCGCCAACAGCGCGCTGGGCGGCGAACGCGAAGTAATCGAAGGCCTGCAGATCGGCACCATCGACCTGGCGATCGTATCCACTGGCGCCACCCTGAATTTCGTGCCCGAGACGGGCGTCTTCGATATTCCGTTCCTGTTGCGCGACCTGCAGCACGCCCGCAAGGTGCTCGACAGCCAGATCGGCCAGGACATGCTGGCCAAGTTCCCGGAACGCGGCATTATCGCGCTGGCCTGGGGCGAGCAGGGCTTTCGGCACCTGACCAACAACGTGCGCCCGGTCAAGACGCCGGCCGACGCCAAGGGCCTGAAGATCCGCACCACCGAAAACCCCATCCATATCTCGGCTTTCCGCGCCATCGGCATCCTGCCCACTCCCATGGCCTGGCCCGAAGTAGCCACCGCCTTGCAGCAAGGCACCATCGATGGCCAGGAAAACCCGCTGTCGGTGATCACCTCGGCCAAGCTGTCGCAACTGCAGAAATACCTGTCGCTGACCGGCCACGTATACGGCCCGGCCCTGGTACTGATGTCGGCCAATGTCTATGAAGGTCTGTCAGACGCCGAAAAGGCCAGCTTCAAACAGGCCGGCCAGGCTTCGGCCCAGGCCATGCGCGACTATGTCGACAACATCGAGAAAACCGGCGTCGAACAGCTGCGCAAGGAAGGCATGCAGGTCACTACCGACGTCGACCGCGATGCCTTCGCCGCCGCCGTGGAACCGGCATACGCCGAGTACTACAAGAAATACGACAAGAAGCTGATCGAGGCGATCCGCGACACGAAGTAAGGCCGGCTCCGCCCCCCGGCCTGCCGTGCGCGCGGCAGGCCGGCTGCATACGCCCGATCCATACCGACGTCACCTCTGTATCCGAGATTCGCCATGCGCCTGCTCAGTCTTGCCGAGCGCACCCTGTTCAAGGGTGTGTCGGTCATCGCCCAGATCCTGCTGGTGGCGGCGGCCGCCGCCGCCTTCTACCAAGTCATTGCCCGCTTCGTGCTGCAGGCCCCTTCCGACTGGAGCGAAGTACTGACCCGCGCCCTGCTGATCTGGACCGTGCTGCTGGGTATCGCCCTGGCTTTCCGCCACGGTGCGATGATCAGCGTGGAACTGCTGCACAACGTATTGCAGGGCGGCAAGCGGCGCATCCTGGAGCACGTGATCGCCATTACCTGCGTCGCCTTCCTGGTGTTCCTGGCCTGGATAGGCGGGCACATGACTTATCGGGTGCGTTTCCAGAATGTGCCGAGCCTGAATATTTCGATTTCCTGGATCTACCTGGCGATTCCGGTAGGCGCTTCACTGGCGGCCATCGCCGTGCTGACGCGCTGGCTGCTCGGCGCCGACGAACCCGCCCCGGTGCGCAACGACGCGCAGGGCTGATGAGGTGACCCACCGCCGTAGCGCACTGAAAGACTGATACGCACTGACCATAGGCCGTTTGCCATGTCCCAATTGATGATACTTACGATGTTGATCTTCTTCGGGCTGTCGGTGCCCGTGGCGGTCGCCATCGGCCTGGCCAGCCTGACCGGGGTGTCGCTGGCCGGCCTGCCCTGGCTGGTCGTGGCCCAGCAACTGTACGCGGCGCTGGACAAATACCCGCTGGTGGCTGTGCCCTTCTTCATCCTGGCGGGCAACCTGATGGAAGCGGGCGGTATCTCGGACCGCATGGTCGAATTCGCGAAAAGCGTAGTCGGCGGCGTCCAGGGCGGCCTGGCCTGCACCTGCGTGCTGACCTGCATGATCTTCGCCGCGGTGGCGGGCTCCAGCGTGGCCACCACCTTCGCCGTGGGCGCGATCCTGATCCCGGCGATGATCCGCCACGGCTATCCGGCGCCATTCGCCGCGTCGCTGCAGGCCAGCGCCGCCGAGCTGGGCGTGATCATCCCGCCGTCGATCCCGATGATTCTGTTCGCCGTGTCCACCGATACCTCCACGGGAGAACTGTTCATCGCCGGCGTGCTGCCCGGCATCCTGATCGGTGGCGCGCTGATGCTGTATGTGTGGCTGTATGCCAAGCGCCACGGCCTGGGCAAGATGGACGGCGAAGGCCGCCTGCGCCTGTGGCCCGCTTTCAAGCGCGCCTGGCTGGCGCTGATGATGCCGGTGATCATCCTGGGCGGCATTTATGGCGGTGTTTTCACGCCCACCGAGGCCTCGGTGGTGGCGGTGATGTATGCGGTCGTGGTGGGCAAGTTCGTTTACGGCCGCCTCAGTTTCCGTACGCTTTCCGATACCCTGCACCGATCCGTGATATCCACCTCGGTGATCATGTTCATCATCGCCAATGCCGGCGTGTTCAGCTTTCTGCTCAACCGGGCCGGCGTACCCGACGCGCTGGGCACATGGCTGGCGCAGTTGTTCCACGACAAGACGGCGTTCTTGCTGGGTATCAATGCCGCGCTGTTCGTCATCGGCATGTTCATCGAGACTTCGGCCTCGGTGGTGGTGCTGGCGCCGCTGCTGCTGCCGGTGGCCATGCAATTCGGCGTCGACCCGGTGCATTTCGGCATCATCATGGTGGTCAACCTGGCGCTGGGCATGATCACGCCGCCGTTCGGCGTGAATCTGTTCGCGGCCTGCGCGGTAGCCAAGCTGCCGATCGAACGCCTGGTCAAGCCCTTGATTCCCTTTGTGCTGGTGGTGATTGCCTGCGTGATGGTGATCACCTATTGGCCGGGGCTGTCACTGGGCCTGCGCGACCTGGTCTACGCCAAGTAGCCCGCGGCCGCCTGTGATACCGTTGCTGGCGTCATGAATGTTCCGTTTCCCATCCGCCAGGAATGCCCCCCCGGCGCCTGTATCTGCGATCGCGACAGGCTGCTGGCCACGCCTGGCGGCGATATCCGCATCCTGCGCCTGACGCGCGAAGAAGAAAAAAAACTGGTGGCGCGCCTGGAAAACCTGGCCAGCCTGGATGACCTGCGGCGCCTGCAGGAACTAATGCATGCCCAGTTGGGCATCGCGCTCAGCATCGCGCCCGGCATCCACGAAGTCCGCACCGTGCGCGGCCTGCGGATCGAGATCGCCGCCCTGCCGGGCCTGTGCAGCAAGACCCGGCAGACCCTGCCCGCCGCTATCCGCCGCGGGCTGGAGCGCAAGCCGGAAATCGTTTATGCACTGCTCGATTCCTACGACCTGCTGGGCGGCGGCTGATTACTGGCGGGGCCGCAAGGGCTCAGTCGACGCGGATATACGCTGACTGACCACGGCGGGCTTTCTGGTGCCTGAAGTGAAAACCCACCCCCGAAGCGCTGCGCGCGTTCCACCTCGTGGCTGGCAGGCCGCTCGGATTCGCCAGGCAGGG
>DASPIV010000644.1:0-3343 GCA_035628955.1 Bordetella sp. | reverse complement strand
CATGAAGGCGCCGCCGTCCCATTCCCATTTGCCGCGCCAGCGGGCGGCGTCGTAGTACTCTTGGGGGCGGGTCCAGAATACGTTGACCGTAACCATATAGAGGCGGCCGAAGCGATTCTGCTCGATGGCCTTCTTGACCATCTGCAGGGTGGCGTTGCGGCGGTTCTGCTTGACCACGAACAGGTGCACGCCGGCCTCGTCGCAAGCCTTGACCATGCGCTTGCCGTCTTCCCAGCGGGTAGCCATGGGCTTTTCGCTGACCACATGGCGGCCTGCCTGGGCGACTTCGATGGCCTGCCAGGGGTGCAACCCCGACGGCGTGGCCAGCACCACGGCATCGGCGTTACCCTGGCTCAGCATCTCGGTCAGCGAGGAGAACGGACGGGCGCCGGTGGCCTCGTGGGCGGCTTGCAGCGCGGCCGGGTTCGTATCGCAGATTTCCGTGAGTTCGGCTCGATCCCCGTGCTTTTCGATGGCACTGATGTGGTTCTTGGAGATGCGCCCACAGCCCACCAGGGCGAAGCGGATTTTTCTGTCTCCAATCGATTTGGACATCATGATTTTTAGCTTTGCTGTAAATTGCCGGGGATTTCTGTCTTTCGGCTCCTCCCGGATAGAGCAAAAAGTAACAGTAATAATAACGCGAATGACAACGTGGTTTTTCGCGTCAGCGGTCCTGACTGTTCCCGATTGATTATTGATGGCAACTCGCATTCTTATCGTCCGTACCTCGTCGCTTGGCGATCTGGTGCACATGCTGCCGGCCATTTCCGACATTGCGCGCCACGTGCCCGATGCGGTTATTGACTGGGTCGCGGAAGAGGCATTTGCCGAAATCCCCGGCTGGCATCCGGCTGTGCACGAGGTCATCAAGGTGGCCCATCGGCGCTGGCGCAAGGCCTGGTGGTCGGCGCCCGTGAAGGCCGAACGGCGTGCCCTGGCCGAACGCCTGCGGGCGGTGCAGTACGACGTTGTGCTGGATATGCAGGCGCTGATGAAATCGGCCTGGCTGGTAAGGCAGGCGCGCGGCGTGCGCCATGGGCTGGACTGGCGCTCGGCCCGTGAACCGCTGGCCTCGCTGTTCTACCAAGAGCGCCACCGGGTGGAGTTCTGGCAGCCCGCGGTGATACGCCAGCGCAAGCTGGCCGCGCTGGCTTTCGGCTATACCTATAGCGGCCCGCCCGACTTTGGCTTGCAGGCTTTTGCGCACCAGGCCCGGGAAATGGCGCAAGAGCAGGCCCGGGCCAGCGCCGCGGTCTGCGAAGAGCGCGCCCGGCCCCATCATCACCTGAATACCGACCATGGCTACGCCGTGATCATGCCGTCGGCCAGCCGCGACGACAAGCTCTGGCCCGAAGACGACTGGCGCGCTGTATTCGCCCGCCTGCGCGACGCGGGCTGCACCCTGCGGCTGTTGGCCGGCAACGCCCAGGAAACCGAGCGCGCACAGGCGCTGGTGGCCGGGCTGGATGGCGTGCAGGTGTTGCCGCGCATGGACCTGACCGCCATTGCCCGGCAATTGGCAGGCGCGCGCATCATGGTGGGCCTCGATAGCGGCCTGACGCACCTGTCGGCCGCGCTGGGCCGGCCCACGGTGGGCATCTACCGGGCATCCACGCCGGTGCGCACCCCGCTGATCGGTTCGAATTTCACCGCCAGCCTGGGCGATCGCGGCGCACCGCCCTCGCGCGAGGCCGTGCTGGCCTCGGTGGGGCAGGCCTTGGCGGCCCACTGACATGCCGCCGTCCGCCGCTTTTCTGTTCCGGTGCCGCGCGGCGGCCCACTGACATGCGGCGCGGCGCCTACACCCTGGCCCTGTACGCGGTAGCCCCGCTGGTGTGGCTGTGGATGGCGCGGCGCGCCCGGCGCGCCGGCGGCCAGTGGGGCATTTTCTCGGCGGCGCGTTTTGGGCGGCCCGACCCGGCCGGGCCGGCGCCCTTCGCGCGGCCGCCAGTATGGGTGCACGCGGTCAGCCTGGGCGAGACCCGTGCGGCCCAGCCCCTGGTGCAGGCGCTGCTCGACCGTGGCCTGCCGGTCTTGCTGACCCACACAACCGCCACCGGCCGCGCCGAAGGCGCACGGCTGTTTCCGGCCGCTATCGCAGCCGGCCAGTTGCGCCAGACCTGGCTGCCCTATGATTTTCCCAGCGCGGTGCGCGGCTTCCTGGAACGCTATACGCCGCGCTGCGGATTGCTGATCGAGCGCGAGGTATGGCCCAACCTGCTGGCGCGGGCGCGCCAGCAGGGCGTGCGCATGGCCTTGGTCAGCGCACGATTTTCGGAATCTTCATTGCGGCAGGCCGGCTGGATGGGCCAGGCGCTGCGCGACGCCCTGGCCGGCCTGGAGGCCGTGCTGGCGCAAAGCCCCGAAGATGCCCGGCGCCTGGAACAGGCCGGCGCGCGCCGCGTGCAGGTGACGGGCAATCTCAAGTTCGACCTGGCCTTGCCGGCCGCGCAGGTACAGGCCGGCAAAGCGTGGCGGCAGGCCCTGGGGCGCCCGGTGGTGGCCGTGGCCAGCACGCGCGAGGGCGAAGACGTCTTGTTCGCGCAGGCCATGCGGGCCCGTTCTGGCAGCGGCCGGCCGGTGCTGTACATACTGATTCCGCGCCATCCGCAACGTTTCGACGATGCGGCCGCCCAATTGCGCGAGGCGGGCCTGTCATGCCTGCGGCGTTCCCGGGCGGCCGACCGCGCCGATGCCCTGCCGCCGGTGGATGGCGCGGTCGACGTGGTGCTGGGCGATACGCTGGGCGAGATGGCGTTCTACTACGCCGCCGCCGACGTGGCCATCGTGGCGGGCAGTTTCGTGCCGCTGGGCGGGCAGAACCTGATCGAGGCCTGCGCGGCGGGCGTGCCGGTGGTGGTGGGCCCCCATACTTTCAATTTCAGGCAGGCGGCCGAAGATGCCATTGCGGCCGGCGCCGTCTTGCGCGCCGCCGACGCGCCGGCGGCGCTGGATGCCGCCCTGGCCCTGCTGGACGACGATGAGCGCCGGCAGTCCATGGGCCGGGCCGCCCGAGACTGGTCCGCCACGCACGCAGGCGCGACCGGGCGCACGCTGCAGGCCCTGGAAGGGTGGATGTAGGCGGGATTTAGCGTGCCCCAGATACCTGGGGACCCGTTACGGGCGGATTTTCACCTTGTCCGCATTCAGTTCTTGCTTGAACGCGGCGCTGTCGCGGCCGGCGTCGTCGGGGCGCGAACCCAGCCAGCCCTGGCCCAAGGCATAGACCCACACGTTGGCCACTACGATCAGCACGAAAAGCACACGCATCGGGGCACGCTCACAAGGATTGCGGATCGGGTTGTGCCGCCAGCAGCGCCAGGCCGTCGAGCACGGGGCG